>JACQBY010000161.1 GCA_016201875.1 Nitrospirota bacterium | reverse complement strand
TCTTCCATTTTTTCTTCTGTTTTTCCCTGTTAATTGCTGACTCCATCACTTCATGCAACTCATAATAAACCAGGCGGTGAACGCTGTATCTCTTCGTGAATCCTTCGGTCTATTCGCTTTTATGCTCCCATTCCCGCTTGTGAAGGTCACTCGTCACTCCGATATAAAGAGTACCGTTTCGCTTGCTGGCAAGGATATAGACCGCGGGCAGTTTAGACATCTTGAATCACTGGATTCCCGCTTTCGCGGGAATGACGAAAACCCTTGCCCTGTGCGGACCTTAAACACTTTTTCGCCATTTTTTACCCACTCGATTACACGAAGACCCTTTTTTATTAATACCTGATGCATTCGTAAAAAATCTGAAACAACCTGTTTTGTCATTCTGAGCAAAGCAAAGATTCTAATACTTTCAACATGTTGAGATACCCTTCACGGAGTTTACTTGTCCGACCTGTGGATCGGTCGGTACTAAGACCGGAGCAAGATTCTTCGGTCGCGCTATTGCTCCCACAGAATGACAGGCGAAGGGTTCAGAGTGACATTTCGGAAGCTCATAGGAGACCCCATCAAGATTAATTTCTGAAGGGTTTATCTTATAAATCGACAACTACCAGTGGAAAGGCAATAATTATAATTATTTGTATAAACATTAGATGTAATCTTGTACAGATTGCCGGCTTGGTCTTTAGCTGTTACCGTTAAAAAATATTGACCATCGGGTAATTTTGTAAAATCGAAAAGAACAGTAGCTGTTGAGGTCATGCCTGGTAAACCTTGAACTGGAGAAATGGCGGTAGTTGATGGTGTTAATGTTAAACTCGCAATCCCTGAGATATCATCCGTTGCCTGTGTTGTTATTGAAAAAATCCAATATGAAGAAGCATTAAAGACTAAGTTAATGGAGGGAGGAGTCACATCTATTGGCTTTGGTGTATCGTTTGGTGGAAAAAGTAGACTCATATAACTGGCTATAGGATTCAGGTAAATAATCACATCATTCCAGATTAACCCCGAATAATTCCTGGTGCTGGATAAAAAGAGCGCCGACGCCTGGCATAGTTTTGTCCGATAGCTATAAGAATCGAGTAAATATGTTCCAGAGGAGATCTGTTGCCCGGATTGTTTGCCATCCAGAACCCCATCCATAGCGTCTGTGGCCATCATATCGGCTAATTGAATTGAAGAAAGACTCCCGGCTCCAATTCCATTTGACGATGAGATTTGTGAAGCCATTTGAGAGATGCCTGCCAAAAGAAGACCGTATGCGGACTGTGGTGAAAACGACACTTTAGCTAAGGTTAAATTAACCGGAGTGGTTCCCAAAATATCGAATCCGTAAAGAGTTGAGATCGTATTATTCGCCGTATCAATAGAGCTCGATACGATCGCTCCTTGATTCATATAAGATTTCGCCAGAGCGGAGGCTATGGTCGTCAGCGGAGTAATCGCTAAATTTCCAATGTTCTCTCCCGGATTAATATTCTTTGCCGCAGAAAGATATTGATCTGGAGCAAGGTAAATGATATTCCCAGTGGCATCATCAACATAGGAGCCCCCTTTAATTTCAAACAATACCGGCCCCCAGTAACTGCTGATTGAAAGAGAAAAGAGCCCCTGAAAATCGGTTTTCGCAGTTCCTAAAACAGCTCCTTTTTGACCTGACTCATATTGATAGACCGAAACCGTTCCTCCGGAAATAATCGCATCGTTGGCAACTCCATGAATCTGGCTGGTAATATCGGGCGCACTACCGCTCGAATTTGATCCGCCGCATCCACCAGAAATAAAAAGAACTAACAGGATAAAACAGGAATAAAAATATGAAAGGCTTTTGAATTTCATAATGAAAAACTGACCACACATTTAAGAATTTTTTAATTTAAATTAAAGGTGCGCTATTCTAAATAAATATTAATTGCGTTGTCAATTGACAATAATTGTCACCTTAGGAATATTAGGAATAGCCTTTGAGGAAGATTTCTAAAGGATGGAGAGCTTCAACTCCGGTTCCCTGTTTAATCTGGATGTTACATTTTGGGCAATCGCTGGCCGCTAAAGTCGGGTTTGACCCGGCAATCCCCTCGATCATCTGTGTCCCTATTTTCTGCGCCATATTAAATCCTTCTTTGTGATACCCCATTGTTCCGGCTAAACCACAGCATCCCCGATCCACAAATGTTCGAGAGAGTTCCGGAACCAACTTTAACAGGTCATAGGCTGGATACCCGATCTCCTGCGCTTTTAAATGGCAGGCCACATGGTAAGCGACTTTTTCGTGAACGGGCAGATCGGGAATCGCTAACTCCCCTCCCTGATGAAGTTTTAGGAGATATTCACTGATATCATAGGTATGCGCGGCGACTTTACTTGCCAGAAGAGAAGTGGATCGTTTTGGGTATTCCTTTTTAATCGTTAAACTGCAGGGAGCCGACGTGACCACAATGTCATAACCCCGTTCGATCCATGGCGCCAGAAAACGGAGATTCTCCTCAAATTTTTTGGTCCCGTCCATATCCCCTTCTGAATATTGCGGGAGACCGCAACAAACCTGATCCGGAATAACGACTTCTATTCCGTTTTTTTCAAGAATTTTAACCGCGGCTATCCCCTCCTGGGGGCGGTGATAATTCGTAAAACAGCCATAGAAGTAGGCGGCTTTCCTTTTGGACCGGATCAGAGGCGTTTCTTTTTGATGTTTTTTAAACCATTTTAAAAAGGTCTGCCGGTAGAAGCGGGGCATGATTCTGTTCTTATGGAGGCCAACTGTCTTTTCAATCATCGTCCGCATCAACCGGTTGGTGAGAAAAAAGTTCGAGATGCCGGCAAAGAGGGAACCCGCCTTTTGAACGAATTCAACGTTGGCAAACATCCAGCTTAAAAAAATTTTCCCATGTTGCTCAAAATATTCCGACTTAACCATTAAAACATCATGGGGGAGATCTTTATCAAACGAACAGGATGTACTGCAGAGCTTGCAGTCGTAGCAGAGGTTTAAGACCTGGCCGATATTTTCCTCGAACAGATTGCTTTTGGTGCGGTTTTCTTCGTCAAGAATTGTAAAGACCTGGGGGTAAAAAGGACAAAAAGAGAGGCACTGCGTGCACCCATAGCAATATTCAAGCGTTTCATAAAGTTTTGAAACATTTTCAGAAGAGCGTATTTTCACGCTCAAATCATAACATGATTTCAGGCAATTCCAAACTTGAATCAGACGCCTCTTTTCTGTAGACTCCTCCTGTGATGATCATGCCAGAGATTCAAATTCAGATTGACCTGATAAAAGAAAAACTTGAAAAGGCCGATACGGTGACCGTTTTAACCGGAGCCGGTATTTCGGCAGACAGCGGCATTCCCACCTTCAGGGGAACTCACGGGTTATGGAAAAATCATCGCGCCGAAGAGCTTGCCACTCCGGCGGCGTTTTCAAAAAATCCGAAGCTCGTCTGGGAGTGGTATGACTGGCGGCGCGGCCTCATCGCTTCGAAAGAGCCGAATGCCGGACATTATATGATTGCCGAAATGGAAAAACCTTTTACCCGGTTTCACTTAATCACCCAGAATGTCGACGGCCTTCATGAAAAAGCAGGCAGCACGAACCCTGTCGAACTCCATGGCAATATCTGGAAGGTCCGCTGTACCGGATGCCACGGGATCTCTTTTAATTTTGATGTTCCGATCAAACTGTTGCCGATGTGCAAGGAGTGCGGCGGCCTTCTCCGGCCCCATATTGTCTGGTTCGGGGAGCCTCTTGATAAAATAGATATCGAAAAATCTTATGCCGCCGTTCAGAACTCAAATGTCGTATTGATCATCGGGACATCGGGTCTTGTTTATCCGGCGGCTTCTCTGGCCGGAATGGCCAGAGAGAATGGCGCTTTCGTCGTAGAAATCAATCTGGAAAGGACCCCCATTTCGGAAGAGATGGATGTCACTCTTATAGGAAAAGCAAAAGATCTCTTGCCTTTTTTCATTCGATAAGTTTTATCGCCTGGCTGGCGGCACGCGACTCAGGTTTATTCTATTTTCAGGGGAAGATAATGAAAAATAAATACTTGAACTATATTAACGGCAAATGGGTTAAAGCCCGATCGGGAAAAACCCTTGATAGCATCAATCCCGCCAACCATGATGAAATCATCGGCTCCGTCCCCTCTTCGTCGGAAGAAGATGTCGATGACGCGGCACGGGCCGCAAACGAAGCCTTTAAAAGCTGGCGGCTCGTCCCCCCGCCCCGCCGGGGTGAAATTTTATTCCGTGCCGCCGAACTCCTTAAGAAACATAAGGAGAGCCTGGGAGAGATCGTCTGCCGGGAGATGGGCAAGGTTCTTCCGGAAGCGCTCGGCGACGTACAGGAAGCGATCGATATGGCTTATTATATGGCGGGCGAAGGGCGCCGGTTAAGCGGCGAAACGGTTCCGTCTGAGCTTCCGGATAAGGATGCCAAATCGGTCAGAGTTCCGGTCGGCGTTTTTGGATTGATCACCCCCTGGAACTTTCCGATCGCGATTCCCTCCTGGAAAATTTTCCCCGCCTTGATCGCCGGGAATACCGTTGTCTTCAAGCCGTCGAGCGATACCCCGGTCTGCGCCACAAAGTTCGTCGAAGTCTTGATTGAAGCGGGCATCCCAAAAGGGGTGCTTAACCTGGTTCATGGAGAAGGGAGCCGTGTTGGCTCGGCCATTGTCAAACATCCTGATATACAGGCCATTTCGTTTACCGGTTCATCGGCGACCGGCATCCAGTTAGAGACCGTCTGCGGCTCCTTGCACAAACCGATCTCTTCGGAGACCGGCGGTAAAAATCCGATTATCGTGATGGAAGACGCCGATCTTAATCTGGCGGTTGAAGGGGCGGTATGGGGAGGATTTGGAACCACCGGACAGCGCTGTACGGCGGCCAGCCGTGTCATTGTCCATCAGGCGGTCCACGACCGGTTTGTAAAGCAATTTAAAGAAGAGGCCTCCCGCCTCCGGATCGGGGATGGATTAAAAAAAACCACCCAGGTCGGCCCTGTAATCAACCGGTCTCAATATGAAAAGATTCTGGCCTATATCGATATCGGGAAAAAAGAAGGAGCGGAGCTGATTCTGGGAGGGAAGCCTTACCGCAAGGGAGAATGCGCCAGAGGGAGCTTTATCGAGCCGACGATCTTTATCAAGGTAAAACCTGAAATGAGGATTGCCAGAGAGGAGATTTTCGGGCCGGTCGTCTCCGTTTTAAAAGTCAAAAATTTGG
Organism: Nitrospirota bacterium; assembly: GCA_016201875.1. Classification (GTDB taxonomy): domain Bacteria; phylum Nitrospirota; class Nitrospiria; order JACQBW01; family JACQBW01; genus JACQBY01. The sequence goes on along the minus strand of JACQBY010000161.1, from coordinate 3,087 downwards.
AAGAAGCGATTCAGGCGGCCAACCAGGTCGACTACGGCCTGTCGTCTGCCATTTATACCCGGAATGTCAATGATTCGGCGATTGCCGAGCGGGATCTCGATACCGGCATTGTTTATATCAACGCTTCAACTATCGGAGCGGAGATTCAACTCCCCTTTGGCGGAACGAAAAAAACAGGTTTTGGCCCCCGGGAAGCCGGAGGAAGAGGGGGAGCGCTGGACAATTACACCAAATGGAAGGTGATCTACAGAGATTTTTCAGGGAAGTTACAGAAAGCTCAGATAGATAAAGAGTAATTCGAATGCGGGATGTGGTATTGGCATGGGGAGTATCACTCCCAACTCGCGCTCCGAAGTTTATTCTCATTTATATACTTTTACACTTTGGAGGAATCATCAAACTTCGAAGAGGTCGTTTTGAGCGATACTCCCCATGCCAACCTATCGAGTACCGTTCGAAAGTCTCCAAAAATTGCTCTTAATTAAACAACTTCTTTTAGTTTGGCAGGTTTTTTCTCGATCTCCGTCAGGCTCTCTTCAAACAGAGCGAGGGCGATATCGGCATCTTCTTTTGTAATCACCAATGGTGGAATAAACCGGACGGTATTTTGTCCGCACCCGACCACCATCAGCCCTTTTTGAAAACAGGCCTGAATCACGCCGTTCCGCTCTTCTATCGCCTTTTCTTTCGTCTCTTTATCTTTGACCAGCTCGATGCCGATCATTAATCCGATTCCCCGGACATCGCCGATTAAGCGGTGTTTGTCTTTCATTTGATCCAGCCGGCCCAGGATATAATTCCCGACAGCTGCCGCATTGTCCATCAAACCTTTTTTCAGCAATTCCAGGGTTTTGAGCGAAGCCACGCAGGAAATTGGATGTCCGCCGAAGGTGCTGGCATGGGCGCCGGGGCCCCAGGTCATCAGCGAGGCCTTTGAAACCGTAATGCCGAGCGGCATTCCCGAAGCGATCCCCTTGGCCAGGGTCACGATGTCGGGAACCACATTAAAATGTTCAATCGCCAGGAATTTTCCGGTTCTCCCCGACCCGGACTGGACCTCGTCGGTCACCAGTAAAATTCCGAACGTGTCGGCAAGTTTTTTTAACTTTTTGAAATAATCCACCGGCGGAACAATGTAACCCCCTTCTCCCTGGATCGGCTCGACAAAAATGGCGGCGACCTCCTCGGGCGGAACGGTTGTTCTAAAGACTTCATCCTTGATAAAATCGACACAGGCGATCTCGCACGAAGGGTATTTCAAATTAATCGGACAGCGATAGCAATTCGGATACGGGACATGAGTGACTCCGGGGACTAACGGACTGAATGACTGGCGTTGAACGATTTTACTCCCGGTCAATGAAAGCGATCCCATAGTCCTGCCATGGAAGGCCCCCTGAAAAGCGATAAATTGCTGGCGTTTGCTCCCGAATCTCGCCAGTTTCATGGCGGCTTCATTCGCCTCTGTGCCTGAATTGCTGAAAAAGACCCTTTGAGGCTCTTTACCCGGCATAAGCGACGCCACCTCTTCGGCAAGTTGAATTTGAGAGGTATAATAAAAATCGGTGCCCGAAACATGGATCAGTTTTTTGGCCTGATCGGCAATCACTTTAACAATATCAGGGTGGCAGTGCCCGGTCACACAGGTACCCAGACCGGAAGTAAAATCGAGATATTCAAATTGATCGACATCGGTCACATAGACTCCCTCTCCGCTTTCCGCAACCAGAGGGTATGACCGGGTATAAGACTTTGAAATCACATGTTCATCCCGTTTGACCCACTCTTTGGCCCTGGGACCCGGAACCTTTTTAATACCATCAATCTTTTTAAATCCCTTTTTCATGCCTGCTCCCATTTTTCATGATGTCATGACCGGATAGTTTTATTTTAACCCCCCGCCTGAAACTTGTCAAAAAGACCCCCTGATTTTATTTGCTTGACATTCTGTTTGGCATTCACCTAAAATAAAACCAGTTTTCAATTGGTAATTTTTTGTATGAAAAAAAGGATCTGAATTTTAAACCGCATGGATTTAACAAGCGTCCTGCGGTTTTTTTTTCGTCAAAATCAATTACCAAAAGTTTAAATATTTGTCCGACCTGTGGATCGGTCGGTCCAAAGACCGGAGGGAGGTGTTTTACAGTGGCAAAAGGAACAGTAAAGTGGTTCAACGCCAGCAAAGGGTATGGTTTTATTTCACAGGAGGGCGGAGAGGACGTGTTCGTTCACTTCTCAGCCATCTCAGGCGATGGCTTCAAAACCTTAAAAGAAGGTGATGCGGTGGAATTTGAGGTCTCCAGCGGCGCAAAAGGACCCCAGGCAACCAATGTAACCCTGGTCAGCTAATTTCTTTTATTCCCTCCGGTCTAGCGATTACAGGTCGGAAAAACGAAATTTAAACACTTCCTCATCTTAAGAATTTAAGATCTCTTAATTCTTTATAAGAAAATGAGATGGACAGCCCTGTATTCCTACTTGAGAATCAGGGCTTTTTTTTCCTTCTACTTCTTCTTATTATTAAGCCGTTTCTCTACGGTTTCACCTATTTTTGCCGGGTTATCGACAACCGTAACCCCTTCTTTTTCCAATGCCCTGACTTTGTCTGTCGCCGTCCCTTTTCCGCCTGAAATAATGGCGCCGGCATGTCCCATTCTTCTTCCAGGGGGGGCGGTCATCCCGGCAATAAATCCGATCACCGGTTTGGAAACATGTTTTGAAATGAAGGCCGCCGCCTTTTCCTCGGCATCTCCTCCGATTTCACCGATCATCACGATGGCATGCGTCTCAGGGTCTTTTTCAAATAAATCGAGAACGTCGATGAAGTTTGTTCCGTTGACCGGGTCTCCGCCGATACCGACGCAGGTGCTCTGCCCGAGACCCCGTTGGGTTAATTGCCAGACTGCTTCATAAGTCAGCGTGCCGCTTCTGGAAACCACTCCGACGTGGCCTTTTTTATGGATAAAACCGGGCATGATTCCGATCTTGCACTCTTCTGGCGTAATGATGCCTGGACAATTCGGGCCGATCAGCCGGCTTTTCTTACCGTCAAGGTAGCGCTTCACTTTGACCATATCGTTAACAGGA
>JACQBY010000168.1 GCA_016201875.1 Nitrospirota bacterium | reverse complement strand
ATCGAGATTGGTAACTTCCAGAGCATGTTTTGAAATAAACGCGCGCCGGGGCTCTACCTGGTCTCCCATTAAAACCGTGAAAATTTCATCTGTCTTCACCAGATCGTTTAACGACACCTTCATCAGGATCCTCGTTTCGGGGTTCATGGTGGTTTCCCACAACTGATCGGGGTTCATCTCTCCAAGCCCTTTATACCGCTGGATGGCCAGCCCTTTTTTCCCTTTTTCGACTACAGCCGCCATCAATTCCGAAACGGTCTTATATGATTTTTTCTCTTCGCCGGTCTTAACAGACCGTTTTCCTTTTTTCTCTTCTTCAGCTTCCATTTCTTCCAAAAAATAGGGGGGATGTCCCAGCCCCAGAATCACGGGAGAGACCAGCATCAGCTCTTTAAACTCGGCGGTATTTATCCACGATTCATTGACGGTCAGTTTCTGGGTCCCTGACTCTCCTTTTAACTTGTTGTGGATCTGATACCCTTTATGCTCTTCGTCCAGCTCGATCTCTGCGCTAAAGGAGGCTTTGGGGTAATGGGCCGCAAAATATTTTTGCGCCGCCTGGGAAATGGTTTGCGCCTTTTTTTCGTTTTTTAAGGCCCCCTTCAGGAGCTCGGGTTCCAGGGCATAAGCCCGGATTAAATCGAGAGGGGCATTTTTCTTTGAAAAACGGTCGAGAAGCTCTTCGTAATGCAACAGTTTCTTCAGCCCCTGCTTCAGGACCTGCCCGGTCAAAGGATCTTCGCCCTTCCCGTAAATGGCCATATCGCTCACAACCGAGTCGATCAGATACTCCTTCAGCCCCTCTTCATCTTTAATATAAAGTTCGGTCTTCCCCCTTTTAATTTTAAACAGAGGGGGCTGGGCGATATAAACATACCCCTTTTCAAGCAATTCCTGCATCTGCCGGTATAAAAAGGTCAACAAAAGGGTCCGGATATGGGCCCCGTCGACATCGGCATCGGTCATGATAATAATTTTATGATACCGGGCTTTTGAAATATCAAAATCTTCCGCTCCGACCCCTGTTCCAAGCGCGGTAATCAGCGCCCGGATCTCCTCGCTGCTCAGCATTTTATCGAACCGGGCTTTTTCAACATTCAAGATCTTCCCCTTGAGCGGAAGAATCGCCTGATTTCTCCGGTCTCTCCCCTGTTTGGCAGAGCCTCCCGCGGAGTCCCCTTCCACGATAAAAATCTCGCTGAGGGCCGGATCTTTTTCACTGCAATCGGCCAGCTTCCCGGGAAGCGACCCGACTTCAAGCGCGCTCTTTCTGCGGATCAGCTCCCTCGCTTTTCTCGCCGCTTCGCGGGCACGGGCCGCATTCATCCCTTTTTCGACAATTTTTTTGGCAATAGAGGGGTTTTCTTCAAAGAACGTTCCGAGGGCTTCATTCACAGCCGCTTCGACCAGCCCTTTCACTTCGCTGTTTCCCAGTTTTGTTTTCGTCTGCCCTTCGAACTGCGGATTTGGAATCTTAACCGAGATCACGGCGGTCAATCCCTCGCGGACATCGTCGCCGGTCGGGTTTTCCCCCTTTAAAATATTATTCGAAGAACCATACTGGTTAATGGTCCGGGTCAGAGCCGCTTTAAAGCCGACCAGATGGGTCCCCCCCTCCCGGGTATTGATATTGTTGGCAAAAGAGAAGATGTTTTCAGAATACCCCTCGTTATATTGAAGGGCCACCTCCATCATCAACCCCTCTTTGTCCCTCGCCACGACAATCGGTTTATGAATCGGCGTTTTATTTTCGTTGAGATGCTCGACAAACTCCCGGATTCCCCCTTTGTAATTAAACTCTTCAACTTTCCCGCTCAGCTCGTCCGTCAACGATATAAAAAGACCCCTGTTTAAAAAAGCAAGCTCCCGGAAACGGGTGGCAAGAATTTCTGCCGAATAGTCCCCTTTCTCAAAAATCCGGGTGTCCGGCTTAAACGTAACGGTCGTCCCCCGTTTTTTGGTTTTTCCGGTCAGCGCGAGGGGCGCCAGCGGTTTTCCCCGTTCATACCGCTGGGTGTAAACCCCCCCGTTTTGCTTGATCTCCAGATCGAGCGACTCGGAAAGGGCATTCACAACGGAGACGCCGACGCCATGGAGTCCTCCGGAAACCCGGTAAACTTTGTTATCGAATTTTCCGCCGGCATGAAGAACGGTCAGCGCCACCTCGGCCGCCGAAACTTTCCGGTCGGGATGGATTCCGGTCGGGATCCCCCGGCCGTTGTCGACCACGGTGATCGAGTTGTCGATATGGATAATCACTTCGATCCTGTCGCAGAACCCGGCCATCGCCTCATCCACGCTGTTATCGACGATCTCGTACACCAGGTGATGAAGCCCTTCGGGGCCCGTCGAGCCGATATACATGGCCGGACGTTTCCGGACCGCCTCAAGCCCTTCGAGGATTTTTATGTTTTCAGCGCCGTAATTATCTTTGTCTTCCATCATCTCTTCCTAAATTCATTTTTTGCCCAAAACCGTTTTAATCCTTCACACCCGCATCGGCATCACAACACATAAAAATTTCTTATCTCCCGGGTCTTTAAAGACCGTGGGGCTTAACGGATCTTTCAGTTCAATCAAAACCTCTTCATGATCGATCACCGATAAGGCATCGAGCAGATACCTGGCGTTAAAACCGGTTTCTATCTTTTCTCCCTGATAGGTGATCGGCAGTTCGTCCTCGGCCTCTCCCATTTCAGGCGATTGGGTGCTTAAGACCAGCTTCTCTTTTTCAAACGAAAAACGGACCGCATGCGTCTTTTCCTTGGATAATATGGCCACCCTGCGGATCGCCCGTTCAAGCTCCCATTTCTTCAGGGAAACCATCTTATCATTCCCCTTTGGAATCACCTGGGAGTAATTTGGATAATTTCCCTCCATCAAACGGGAAAAAAGGACCAGGTCCCCTTTTTTAAAAAGAATCTGGTTCTTTGCAAGGCTGATCCGAAGGCCGTCTTCCCCCTCTTCAATCAGTTTTTTCATTTCAAAAATCGCTTTTTTAGGAACCACGGCCTGAAACTCCCGGTCCCCTTTCTCCCCCGCTTCCGGAAAAAAGAGCTCAAAATCGTCCCGTTCGACCACCGCCAGACGATGGCCGTCGGTTCCGACAAACCGGAGGGTCTTTTTATTCCCCTGGTGCTGAATATTGATCAGGAGCCCGTTTAAAATATAGCGGGAATCATTCTCGCCGACGGCAAAAATGGTTCTTTTAAAAAGCTCGGCCAGCGTTTTAGCCGGCATCTCTATCGAGACATCCTCTTTAATAGAAGGGGCAACCGGAAATTCATCGGCGCTCAACGCGGCCACTTTAAACCTGGATTTCCCTGACGCTATCTGAACCCATTGATTTTCCAACTGAAAGAGGGAGATCGGTCCATCAGGCAGCTCCTTGACAATTTCATAAACTTTTCTCGCCGAGAGGGTTGTTTTCCCTTTCTGGAGGACCTCTGCGGGATAATTCCCCTGAATCGCTATTTCCATATCCGTTGCAAAAAGGAGAATTTCGTTCTCTTTTCCCGCCTCCAGTAAAAGGTTTGAGAGAATCGGCATGGTGTTCCGTTTTTCCACAACGCCCTGAACTCTTTGAAGACCTTTTAACAGCTCTCTTCTTTCAATGGAAATCTTCATTCTGGCCCCTCCCTATATTTCTTTAATCTGACGCCTGAGACGGTCAATAAAAGCTTTTTCTTCGCCATCAGCCTGACAGAGTTTTTCTATCTGCCGGCAGGCATGAATAACGGTAGAGTGGTCCTTTCCCCCAAAATGTCTTCCGATTTCAGGAAAGGAAAGATCGGTAAATTCACGGCAGAGATACATGGCAATCTGCCTCGGAAATACAAGGTTTTTAGTCCTTTTTTTGGATTTAATTTCGCTTATTTTAACGTGTAGTTTTTCGACAACAATTTTTTGAATGTCCTCGGGAGTGATCATCTTCTTTTTTTCCACGATGACATCCTGAAGAACCCGTCTGACCAGGTCGATTGAAAGGGCCTCTCCCGTTAACGAAGAAAAAGCGCTGACACGATTTAACGACCCCTCCAGAACCCGTATATTGTTTTTGATATGGGTTGCCAGAAACAAGGCCAGCTCATCCGGGAGGTTGATCTTCTCGGCATCCGCTTTTTTTCTTAAAATGGCGATTCTCGTTTCAAGGTCCGGCGGCTGGATATCAGCGATCAGCCCCATTTCAAACCGGGAGCGGAGCCGCTCTTCGATATCGGACATCTCTTTTGTTGACCGGTCGCTCGACAGAACAATCTGCTTATTATCTTCATAAAGGGTATTGAAGGTATGAAAAAACTCCTCCTGTGTACGCTCTTTGCCCTGGATAAACTGAATATCATCAATCAATAAAATATCGATATTCCGGTATTTCCCCCTGAATTCCGGCATTTTATCATAACGGAGCGAGTTAATCAGCTCGTTGGTAAATTTTTCGGAGGAGAGATAAACAATATTCATCTGTGGGTTCTTGGCATACATGGCATTTCCGATGGCATTTAAAAGATGCGTTTTTCCCAGACCGGCCCCCCCGTAAATAAAGAGGGGATTGTAGCTTTTTCCCGGTTCTTCCGCGACCTTTAAGCAGGCGGCATGCGCAAACTGATTTGACGAACCGACCACGAAAGACTGAAAAACATGCTTTGCGTTCAGCCCTATTTTTCTCTTATTCTTATCGACTCTCCTCTCGGGAACCGCTGTTTTTTCCTCTTTATCCCCGGTTTTTTCGTCATCATCAATAACAAAGACCACCTTAATTTCTTTATTTTGAGTCAGGTTTTCAATGTTTTTATTGAGCTGGCCCTGGTAATGGTTTTGAATCATTTCTCCAAAAAGTTTGTTGGGGGCAGAAACAATAAAAGAATTATTTTCAAAACTCATATATTGCAAAGGTTTAAACCACATATCAAAACTATGCTTATTAATCTGGGTTTCGATTAAAGTTAAACTTTTTTCCCAAACATCTTTCATGTTCATCGCTTGATCTATCATTTTAGACTAAAAAATACTTTCAAGAAGTTTTCAAGTTACCAACAGAGTTATTAACAACTGTTAATAACTTTTTTGTCGTTATTTTTTAAGGATATTTTATTTTTATACTCTATTTCAGATTAAACTAAAAACATTAATTAATTCAATAACTTACACTACTTTTTACTATAAAAACAGTTAAACTATAACAAACTTAAAATGATTTTACAAGGCATTTCATTTTAAAAAAAATAGATAAACAGTTCATATTAATTTTTGGAATAGAATCCCCAGTTTTATCATAAATGAATTCTCTTTGATTTAAAGGACTTACCCCCTTTTCCACATATTTCATCATACCTACTACTACTACTATTATTATTTATTCTTTATATAAATAAACAATAAATATAAATAATCACTTTTCAAACCGCCATCCATTTTCATTTTCTTTTATT
>JACQBY010000046.1 GCA_016201875.1 Nitrospirota bacterium | reverse complement strand
TCCCCCTTTTTGGCCACCACCCCGATGACCACGACCCGGCTTCCGCCGAAGGTCTGCTCGATCTTGTTGTTGAGCTGGACAAAAGGATGGTCCTGAGGAAGAATCCTTTTGGGGTCAAGGATCATGAAAAGGTTATGGAGTTGAAAAGCAAAGAAGAGGGTAACGATCGATACGATGACAATGACCCTTACCGGGTGATCGACCAGCCAGTTGACATATTTTTTAATCATAAGTTCTTTTTCCCATATATTAAGGTTGATGCATTCGTAAAAAATCTGAAAAAGCTATTTTCTGTCATTCCCGTGCAAACGGGAATCCAGTTTTTTCAAGTAGTTAAGTGCTCCCTAGATTCCCGCTTTCGCGGGAATGACGACTTCTTACAAGACCATTAAGGCTAATAAAATCTACGTTTTTCAACGGGGCGGCGGCATCGATGTTTTGATCCGGTCGACCAGTTTAAGGATCATGTGGGGTATCGGCTCTTTTTCAACCCCCACCAGATCGATACTTTCAAATCCCAGAGGGAGAAGGACTTTTTTCACTTTACTGGTTGTCACCGCCCGGGCAATATCTCCCGTTAATTCTCCCATCATCGAATTGGCCAGAACAATCGAGAGAGGCCCGGTGATTAACTGAACATTTCCGATGGAATGAATGATAGCGTTTTCTCCCGAAGCCCCTTTATTGGCTCCCGCTCTCATCATGGCGGCGGTCGCGATGGCGTTGGTCCCCAGGGCGATAATTTCGGTATCTTCCGGAAGGGTTTAAACCTTTCAACTATTCAACTATAAACCGTTCAACCGTCTTTTAACCATTCCACCCTTCAACCCTTCAACATTTTTTTAGAAGCTGTATTTTACCTCGCCATATATTCTATCATGGTCTTTGAAAAAACCGATAAAACGGAATCCTGAGTTCAGGTCGGTTTTTCTTTCGCCTGAAAAAAAATCGGCTCCGGCTGACAGTTTGATCGAGTCGCTCCATTTATAGTCTACCCTCGGCCTGATCAGCGCTTCGGCATGATTAAAAAAATAAAGAACGGAAAATTGCGTCAACAACCGGCTGTTCAGCCATTCTTTCCGGATAAAAAGGCTTGCTCCGCTTTCGATCTGATCGGTCAGCATTGTTGAATCATAATGCGGAACGATCGATTGCGAATACTGGACGGTGATATCGGTGTCATACGGATTGACATCGATGCTTAAACCGTACTTGAAATAATCGGCTTCGATCTCGCCAAACGTATCGGCGGAGTCAAGAACGCCGTTTCCGTTGGTATCGATCCCCGTTTCAAAATATTTTCCCCGGACATAAGCCATTTCGACCGCTCCCACCGCCCCGGAAATATTTTTCGAGGTGGAAAAACCAACGTTATGGAGCCGGGTATACCGGGGTTTAAACGGAAGAACCCCTTCGTTCCCGAAGGCTCCCCTGAAAGCGGCGGGGAAATCATCCCAGTCATAAAAATAGCTGAGGCTCGAATCCCAGCCGTCTATATTCTCCGAAAAGCGGATGCCCCCTTCCCAGTTGTCGGGGCTTCGGGCCGGTTCGTCTGTTTGGGGGGGGATTTGAAACTCTTCCCATTCCGTCCCCGGCCGGGCGGGCTGATGAAACGTCAAATCGGGGATCACCAGAGCCTGAAGGCTCATGTCGCTGATATAAAAGGTGGCATTCGCCATCCAGAGGGGAACATACCGGTCCCCGACATCTCTTAAAATAAACTCCTTGAAATCAAGGGGATTGATCTCATCGGTAATCCGGAAGCCTTCGATCATTCCCCATCGGACAATCTGCTTTCCCAATCTCACATCCGCCGATGGGAAATTCCAGTCCAGGTAAAACTCCCGGAGCTCCGCCAGAGACCGCTCCGGAGCAAAAGAAGCTATTTCCGCAGGGGTCCGTTTAAACGCCGTCTGCAAAGGGTTCACGGTAAAAAAATCTTCGAAATCATAAATGGAATTATAAGTGACCCTCCCGATTGCGATCAGACGGGCTTTATCTGAAAAAGAGGTATGTAACTCCAGCTGAAACAGATGAAGGAATTTTGAAAAAGCGGCATTTTGAGGATAACGGTAAGCCAGTTCAGCTTTGTAATATCCTGTGACCTCCGTGGAAGGAATTTTATATGCGGATTCCCCCCCATAAACCCTTTGCGCCAGAGCGGGCATGATGATAAAAATCAAAAAAATGGCCCAAAAACAAAAATAGAGGGGGCCTCTCACCAACCTGTCTCTGTTTTTGGGATAGAATCTTCCGGTCTTTGGAATTTTGAAACTCCCTCACCGCGGAACTTGTTTATTGCCGGACTCCGGTTTTTAACGTCCTTTCGGTAAAAGTATCATCGGGAAGCCCCGGGTTCATTTTTAAATCCGATATTTCAAAGATCGTCTCATGCCGGGTCTGGACGTTGACAACCTTTGAGCTTTTCCAGGCTTTATAGCCGGAGGTCTCCTGCCAGTTGATTTGCTGGGTTTTAAGGAGCTCTCCTTTCCGGTCGTAATAATCGATCTTCATGGTGATAAAATCGGTTTCGGTGATCCAGTGGACTTTTTTGCTGTAAATCCCCTCTTTATCTTTAGCAACCGATTCCACGACGTAACATTGTTCTGTGCCGCAGGCTTCTTCTTTTAAGAGCTTATGGTCATCTTCTTCGAGCCTTCGCTGGCCCATATCGCCGAAGGTCAGGTCGGATCCCATAAAGGCGCCGTCCTGATCTCTGGAGGAGACCTGCCGGGACTGCCGTAACGAAGGGAGATAAAGCCATAAATTGTCGGGCTTCCCCGCTTCCGCAAAGTTCACGATTAAAAATCCCGTTCCTTTTGCGTCGGGAGGATACTCGGTGAAAAAGATGGTTTTGGTCGCTATCCCCCCTTTTCCCGCATAGTTTTTCCAGTATCTCTTCGTGGCAATCTTCTTTTCATCCCCTTCTTTTGTAAAAAGGCGGAGCGTTACCGTTGAAATCTGGTCGTTGGCCATATAGGCCGCGTTTTTCTTTTTCATCACTTCCAGGCCATCAGTTACAGGGGCTTGCGTCGCCCCCTCCCCCCGAGCTTGCTTTGGGAGCGGGTCCACAGCGGACATGGTGAAAAGTGAAAAAATTAAAACAAAAAATACTTTTCTCATTTATTATACTCTTGGAGATCCATTAATATTCCTCCCCTCCCACAAAGCTTGCTCGCGAGCGGTTCCGCAGCGAAGCTATGTTTCTATTTTTGGAGGGGATAAGGGGAGGGTGAAAATTGATTTATCCCCTCACCCACCCTCTCCCACAAGGGGAGAGGAGGAGTATTATTATTTAATACCGGTTAAAACAGTAAACGGACTCGGCTCGCGCAGGTCGACCCGCTTAACGCCGGTAAACCCGACTTCCTTCATCCATTGGGCCACTTCTTTTTCAGAGTGCGCCGCTCCGCCGGGGGTATGAAGGAGCTGGTTCACACCAATCAGGGCGGAAAGGAGAGGCCCGGTCTTATTGGGATTGAGCATCTGGTCCTGAGCGATCAACAAACCCCCTTTAACCATCGAGCTATACGATTTTCTCATAATGGTTTTTACCATTTCGGGAGATTCCTGGTTCAACATCGAGGATAAAAGGACCACGTCGTTCCCTTCTCCGAACTCATCCCTGAAATAGTCCCCTTCACGGGTCGCCACGCGGTCGGAAATCTTGTAGCTTTCAATGATCTCCCGGGTAATTTTTAAAGTTTGAGGCGTATCAAAAACAACCCCTTTGAGCGCTTTGTTCGCCTTGCACATCATAATGGTAAAAATTCCGGGCCCGCCGGCGACATCAAAAAACTGCTTTCTCCCTTTCAGGGAGACCCTTTTGGCCAGCAACTGGGCCTGTGCCAGCCCCCGGTAATGCATTCCCATGATGTAGGCGCGCGTCGATTCATCCCCCTGTTCGTGAGGTTTTTCAACCACCGGCTTGCCGGTAATGACGGCATCATAGAGCCTGCCCCAGGTGGGATACCACTCCTCGAACATCAACGGAATCCCCCCCTGGTATTTGGGGCTCCCTTTAACAAGAAATGTTTTCGAAAGAATGGTGTTTTTATATTTCCCGGTTGAACTCCGGTCAAGCAAACCGAGAGCCACGCAGGCAATTAAAAGAATTTCAAGACCCCGGGGATTGGCATCGCTCTCTTCGGCAAGGACTTCAGCGCTCTTGGATGCCGATCCGAGATGATTAAAAACATCGAGGCGCACGGCCGATTGAATCACTTTTGAGGTCCAATAAGCGGAGCTCATCCGGGCGACTGCCATGGGATCCAATGAAGATTTTTTTGAAAGGGATTTTGAAGATTTTGAAGGTTTTACCGCTTTTTTAGCTTTTTTCATGTCCTCCACCTTCTATGGTCTTTAGACCATGCTTTCTGAATTGAGATGTTGCTTAAACCGCAACCGCGATACTCCTGCAAAGGGAATGGCGGGCATGCCCCTGCACAGAGGCTACGCCCGCCCTTTTAACAAATGGGAGAAAATCTGAATTTTATTTAGTGAGAGTGCCCGTGCTCGGAATGTTCGTGGCTATGGTCGCCATGGTCGTCATGATCATGGTCGTGGTCATCGGTCTCTTCGATTCTAAGACCGCTTAAAAACATTTCGGACTGCACCTGGTCAATCTTATTGATGAGTTTCATTAATGCCGCGGCATGTCTTTTTTCTTCGCGGACAATTTGAGCCAGAACAGCGGTGACTTCATTGACCATCGGAAAATCCTCTTCGGCAATGACCGGGATCTGCGCTTCGATTTTGGTAATGCCGTTTAACTTTGCAACGAGATTGTCTCTTAAATCGGCACAGACTTTGTCTTCGTTTGATCTGACGCCATGAGCTTGACCGTGAGCGTGATTGTTACACATGTTGTTTTTCCTCCTTGATTTTAGTTGATGATGTTACCCGTTTGTTTTCCCGGAATCTGGTTCTCTAATTGAGGGGCTTGCGTCGCCCCCTTCACCGGCAGAGCCGGATGAAGCTTCCCCCTCACGCTCGCCTTCCTCGCTGGGCCAACCAGGCTAGGGCGCCTGTGTAAATGGGACCACTCCGAGATAATAGAGATTCCCCCACTTCGAGGTATAGTCAATCCGGGTTGCCGAACCATACCCCAGGACAATCCTTTTATGATGCCCCGCTTCCATTTCCAGAGTCTTTGTCACAATGACCCGAATAGACCCCACATGAGTCACCACGCCCACCCGTTGAGCCGGATGAGCCGACCGGATATGGTCTACCGCCTTTATGATCCGCTCCGCAAACTCTTTCCACGACTCCCCCTCCGGCGGCACAAAATTGAGGAGGTCTGACTTCCATTTTAAAAACTCCCCGGGAAACCGCTCTTTAACTTCGTCCGGGCTCAGACCATCCCATTTTCCCATGGTCCTTTCTTCAAGGCCCGTTTTAGGGATCACGTTCAGGTTTAATCCCCCCGAGAGATAGGTTGCCGTCTCCATGGTCCTTTTCAAGGGGGAGGCATATAGGGCCGAAAAAGCTCCCCCTTTTACCCAGCGGCCGAGATTTTCAGCCTGAAGCCTCCCCTCTCCGTTTAAGGAAGGGTCATCCTTTCTGCTGTAAAACCGCTCCTCTGAGAAATCTGTTTTACCATGCCTGAAAAATATAAGGGTCGTCGCCTCTTCTTTTTCCCTTATTTTTTCGACCATTTTTTAATCTTCTTGCTGGCGCATGAAAGTGCGGGTCGCCCAGAACATGGTGAAAAAGGCAAAACATCCTATCATAAAAAAACTGAATAAAAAAGGGGTGGAAAACTGTCCTCTTAAAGCCAGCCGGACGCCATCGACCGCGTAACTGACCGGATTGATCACGGTCAGGTTTTTAATCCATTCAGGCATAAACCCCTGCGGAACAAAAGCCGATGAAAAAAACATCAGGGGGAGCGTCATCATGTTCCCGATTACAACAAGAGGTTCTTCCCTCTTGAGTTTCATCGCGAATCCATTTGAAAGCGCCGCAAAACCGACGGCCAGGAGCAAAATCATAAAAAAGACGACGGTTAATCCAAACAGGCCTCCATGATTGTGCGCGCCCAGCATCCAGGCCAGGACAAAAATAATCAGAATCTGGACAATCACCGTCGCCGCAGAGTGAAGCACCCGGCTCAGCACAATGGATGTCCGTTTGACAGGAGTGACCAGAACTTTATCAACCGTCCCGAAATTAATCTCTCTCAACAGACTGACCCCCGACCAGGAAGAGCCGAATAGAACGGTCATCACCAATATTCCCGGCGTAAGGAATTCAATATACGAGGACTCAGGAAAACCCCCTGACCGGGTCATATTTTTAAAAAGCTCTCCAAAAATAACCAGCCAGATCAGTGGCTGGATCAACCCGAAGAGTGTCCAGAGAGGCATCCGGAAGGTGATTCTCATATATTTTTCAAATTGAAACCAGGTATCAAAAAATAACGTCATCGTTTTATTCAGGGGCCTGTTCGCTTTGCTCTCATTGTCCGGGGCGCTCACCGTCTCACGCCCGCGCACAACATTGTTGGCACTTCCTCGTGCCAACGTGCGCCCCCTCGCCCCTTCGCTCGAACTGGCAAAGCCTGCTGGTCCGTGTTTACTTTCCGTTTTTCGCC
Organism: Nitrospirota bacterium; assembly: GCA_016201875.1. Taxonomy (GTDB): domain Bacteria; phylum Nitrospirota; class Nitrospiria; order JACQBW01; family JACQBW01; genus JACQBY01. Next base: position 12,791 of record JACQBY010000046.1, on the reverse strand, counting down.
CACCATTCTTTCATTTCAGCTTCGGTCCATTTTCCCCATTTAGAGGGGCTCGCGTCGCCGACGATCTCATCTGGGGGCCCGTGCGGTGCTGTCGCTCCTCCGATGCCCCCAGGCCCCGCGCTCGGACTGGCAGAGCCAGATCCTTGCTTTCCGGGAGAGCCGGAGAGTCCGTCCCCGGTAATGCCGGGGACGGACTCTCCTTCTTCTGTTTTTTGCCACTTTTTCCACTCGTCGCTCCCCTGTCCTGATTTCTGCCACTTTTTCCACCAGGGTTCGGCCTCAGAAGTTTCTTTTTTGTGTTCAAGGCTTTTTCCGGTATATTTCAGGAAAACATCGTCGAGGGTGGCGCGTGAAAAGGAGAGGGTTTCGACTTCAAGCTTCATCGCCTCGGCATCGGCCATGACTTTCAACAGGGCATCCGTTTTATTCAGGGGCCTGTTCGCTTTGCTCTCATTGCCCCCGAACCCCGACTCGCCCACAGGCAAAGCCTGCTGGTCGAGTTCATTTTTAACATACATTCGGACTTCATTCCGGTCGTAGACAAGATGATCAATATAGGGTTTAAATTTGAACTGGCTCCATTTTTCGTTCTGCGATTCCCTTTTTTCGTCCGACTCGCAGATGAAATTAATGGAATCTCCCCCGATCTCTGACCTCAGCTTTTCGGGAGCGCCGATGACTTTTAATTCCCCTTCATCGAGGATTCCGATTCTCCGCGATAACTTTTCCGCCTCTTCGAGATAGTGCGTGGTTAAAAAGATCGTCATTCCATAAGTTTTGTTTAAGGCGCGGATATGATCCCATAAAGTCATCCGGCTTCTCGGGTCAAGCCCGAGGGTCGGTTCATCCAGGAATAAAACCTTTGGACGGTGAACCAGCGCCGTCGCGATATCGAGTTTGCGCTGCATCCCTCCGGAATAGGTGGAAACCAGCGAGTCGGCCACTTCTTTCAGGTCAAATAAATTCAAGAGCTCCGCGGCTCTTTCGGCAATGACCGGATAGGGGAGATGATAGAGGCGGCCCTGAAGAACCAGATTTTCCCGCCCGGTTAGAAAATAATCAACTCCCGCCTCCTGGGCGACATAACCGATGGTCTCCCTGAGTCCGGAGGGGTTTTTTATGGGGTCTATTCCGGCGATTGAAAAGGTTCCGCCGGTCGGTTTGGAGAGGGTCGTCAGAATCTTGATGGCGGTGCTTTTGCCGGCTCCATTGGAACCTAAAAATCCGAAAATTTCACCCGCCTCTATCTCGAGATTCAAGTTCTTGAGGGCATGAACTCCGGAAGCGTAAGTTTTAGAGAGATTTTTAATCTGGATCATAGAGGGCGCCATTTCTTCGCTTTAATCTTCCTTGCGAACGAACGTTCCTGATTTACCCCCTGTTTTTCTCACAAGGCCGACATTTCCGAAACTCATCTCTTTGTCAATCGCCTTGCACATGTCATAGATGGTCAACGCAGCGACAGAAACCGCCGTTAGCGCTTCCATTTCGACGCCGGTCTGCCCTTTTAATTTTACCGTCGCGCTGATATCAATGGAGCACTTTCCTTTTTCGTCCGGCACGCCATTTTCTTTGAAATCAATATCGACATTCGTCAAAAGGAGAGGATGGCACATGGGGATCAGATCGGGGGTTCTCTTTGCACCCATCACTCCGGCCACCTGTGCAACCGCCAAGACATCCCCCTTGGCAATCTTCCCCTCTTGAATCCTTTTAAAGGTCTCAGGCTGCATATAAACTGTCCCTTTTGCAAGGGCGGTCCGTTCGGTTTCTTTTTTTTCGGTCACATCGACCATTCTCGCCCGGCCTTCGGGATTAAAATGGGTTAAGTCGGCGTTCGTCATGATTCAATCCTTTTTTAAAGATTATTAAAATAATTACGGATGATGCCCTTTCAGACAGAAAACATGAATTGAAATTAATGTTTTAACATGCAATTGGCATACCAATAACATCACCCACTCTAAACTTGGCTTTTCATCTACTTAAAAGACTAATTTATACCATCAATATTCACCAAAAGTCAATATAAAGACAGGATATTCACAGCCTGGAGGCCGAAAAGGGGACAGGCTACTTTTTCACGAATAAAAAAGATGAAAGATCGAATTAATAAAAAGTAGCCTGTCCCCTTTTCGGTTTTCAACCCAAAAGAAGACTACACAGGGAATTTAAATAGGATAAAAGAGCAAACTTTGTCTTAGTATGGTCTAAAAATAGCACAATAAAAGATTTAATCATGTTTTCAAAAGGAAGCTATCTTCTTAAAAATGCTCATTTATCTCATGGATTCATATCCATTCACATTAAAATTTAAAATGGTATTTTTCTTGCATTTAATATGCGTTAAAAAATAATTGAGTAAAAAAGACTGATTTTCTTGACAAAAACAACCTATTCAGGTTATATTTTTTATTTAGAAATAGTCTTTTTTTCTTAAAACTATTAAATTATTCACGAGGGAAAATACCATTATGGTTGTTATAAAATTTTTTGCGGTGATGAAAAAGCTTGTGGGCCGGGAAACTATTGAACTTCATATTGATGGGCCTACGACTTTGAGGGATATTCTCAATCAGGTCGAAAAAGAGGTTCCAAAAATAAGAGAAATTATCAGAGAAGGGCGTACCCTTATTTCCATTAACCAGGAAATGTCCGATGAAAATACCGTTGTCCGGAATGGGGACGAAATTGCCATGCTCCCTCCTTTTGCCGGAGGCTCCGAGCTTGCTTTGGGGGGTGAGTGTCGTCACGAGAAAGTGACGACAAGCCACGAACGCCACCGAGACAGTGATGTGGCCGGAGACTCTGTTCTAAAGCGGACATAAGCTTTTTTTAAAGATTTTTAAAGAAAGGAGTTAACCAACAATGCGAAATGTAACAACAGAATGGACCAGAATTCAGGAAGGTGATTTTTCAGTCGAAGAAGAGGTCAATAAGGTCAGAGAAAGTTCAAAGAGAATTGGCGGGATCGTGACTTTTCTCGGGACAGCAAGGGATTTCTCTCAAGGAAGGGATATTCATCAGATTGATTTTGAGCACTATCCCGGAATGGCCGAGAAAAAACTGGCCGAGATCAGAGAAAGAGCTTTAAAAGACTACGACATTATTGAAGTCAGCATCGTTCACCGGGTCGGAAAAATCAATATTGGCGAACAGATTGTTCTAATCGTTGTAGGCGCAGAACATAGGAAAGACGCTTTCCGCGCTTGCTCCTGGTGTATCGATGAGTTAAAGAGAATTACACCGATCTGGAAAAAAGAAACCACACCGGGGGGGGATATCTGGGTTGAACAACACCCTTAAGTTTGAGCCGTTCTAAACGGTAAAATTTTATAACCATCACTTTTTTAAAAAGCCTGGCATCCTTGCCAGGCTTTTTTTTGTTAAAAATGAGTATTTTTATCCAAAATAGGGAAAATGTGACATTCCATTGGACTGTTTGGTTTAGACTTTTCCTAAATTATCGTTGTTTCTTGACAAAAAACCCAATAAAAGCTACCTTTAAAATAAAAGTGTGAAAAGTTTTCCACTTCATGTAATGATGATCTAATTTAGTATGGTAAAATTTTAGGTCTGAATATATACTATTGTTCATTTATAAGAGAAAAAAAAGAATAAAAAGAGATCTTTTTTGATTTTGGCATATAACCAAAAAAAATTAGATCTTATGTAGGGTATAACTATTGCTAAAGTCTATAAGGTATTAGGGTATGAACAAAAAGATCATTTTATGGTCAAAGAGTCAACAAACTGGAGTTGAATCTTTTTTAAGAAATTCTTTTCCCTCATTATTGATTAAGGTAAAAGAGGATTCGGAACTTTTTAAAACCGCAGAGCTTCACCCATCTGCGGTCATTGTAGCCGATTCCGTTTTTGATGCCACGATGTGGACGGAGAATTTTGGGAAATTAAGATCTCTTTTCCCCGATATAAATTTTGTATTGGCCGGGCACGCCGATCAGATCCTGAAATTAGAAAACCAGTACAAGCAGAGCGAGGGAATTGAATTTCTCAGGTTGCCGGCTGAAATTTTACTTTTAGAAGAAAAGATCCACCGGTTAGGCCAGCATAAGAAAATTAGTCTTGAGCCCGAACTGTCGCTTCAGCCGGAATTGATCAAAGAAGATGCCCGTGGTTATAACGACTATGCGCACCTCCTCTGCCATAGCAAAAAAATAAAAGATGTGTTAACGATCATGAACCAGGTTGCTGAAACAAATATTACAGTCCTCGTGAGAGGAGAAAGCGGGACAGGAAAAGAACTGGTCTCAAGGACCATTCATGCCCGCTCCCTCAGAAGAGACAAGCCTTTTGTAAAAGTCCTCTGCGCGGCCCTTCCGGAAGGGCTTCTGGAAAGCGAACTCTTCGGCTACGAAAAAGGGGCTTTTACCGGAGCCCATCGCCGGAAACCTGGTAAATTTGAATTTGCCAACCATGGGACCATTTTTCTCGATGAAATCGGCGAAATTCATCCCACGCTGCAGGCCAAACTCCTGCAGGTCCTTCAGGACGGAGAATTTTCAAGGGTTGGAGGGGAGAATGACGTTAAGGTCGACGCAAGGGTGATCACAGCTACCAATAAACATCTTGAAAAGGCCGTAGAAGACGGCTCTTTCAGAGAAGACCTTTTTTACCGGTTGAATGTGGTATCGATCCATCTCCCGCCCCTCAGGGAACGGAAAGAGGAGATCCCGTTTCTTGCGGAATTCTTTTTTAATAAATATTTTGAACAATACAATAAGAAATATCATCCCATGTCAGACCAGACGCTCAAGCTGTTACAGGAGTACGATTGGCCGGGAAATATCCGTGAAATGGAAAATATGATTAAAAGGATGGTCGTTCTGGAAAACGAAAATATTATCATTGAAAAACTGAATGAAAGAAGGAGCTCGGAAAGCAAAGCCTTTTCTTCTCCCGCTCCCCCGGTTCATGAGGTTCCGGGCTCTGGATCGCTTGCGCGGAACGATTTGGCCGCGGCCAATCCACAGGTCGGAGAGGCGCCCTATGAAAAAAAAGCCGGATTCTCTTTAAAAGAAGTCGGAAAAGATGCCGCCGGGAAAGCCGAACGGGATCTCATTCAAACGATCCTGATTCAAACCCATTGGAATCGAAAAAAAGCGGCACAGATCCTTCAAATCAGCTATAAAGCATTATTATACAAGATCAAAAAGTATGAATTAAACACAATGGTTTAAAACACATTATTTTTTTAAAAACATCGCTTGCGTTCCGGTCTTTGGATCGACCGATCCACAGGTCGGAGCGGAAACACTTCGCATCGCAAGCAAGGAAAGGGGGGGAAATGCCAGGAACTTTTACAACCATTGTCAATCATGATCTGTTTAATTATCTGTTGGACCTTGAAGTCAAAAGGGCTACCCGGTATTCTTATTTCTTTTCATTATTATTTTTAGAAATTGACCAGGAGTATCGCCCCGAAGTCAGCGATACGGCGGCCAGGCTGATTTTAAATGAAATCAGAGAGGTCGATATTGTTGGCAAGGTGGAAACAAAGCGATTTTCAGTTCTGCTTCAGGCTGAAACCAAACCGACGCTTTATATCGCCGAGCGAATTCGGGGAAGAATCCTGAACTACACATTTAATAATCATTTTAATCATAAAGAACCGGGCGCAAATCACCAGGCCGGCGAAAAAGATCTGAAAATCACGGTCAGCGTAGGAGGAGCATGCTTTCCGACGCATGGAAGCGACGCGGGAGAATTAACGGCACAGGCCTTGCTTCTACTTGATAAAGCAAGGGTTGAAGGTGGAAATAAAGTTTACGTTCTTGATCTTCTATAATAGGGGCTCACGTCGCCCCCTTCACCGGCAGAGCCGGATGAAGCTTCCCCCTCTCGCTCGTTTTGCTCGCTGGATATTTCTATAGCCTAGTTTGGTTTTGTTTCAAATAAAAAAAGCTGGTCCCGGTACCTGTCCGGGAAAGGAATGGGGTAGGTTCCTGTAAAACAGGCGGTACAGAACTCTTTCGGATCGGCGGATTTAGCCGACCGCAGAAGGCCGTCCATGCTCAGGTAAGCGAGACTGTCGGCAGTGATAAATTTTCGGATATCTTCGACCGTGTGGTTTGAAGCAATGAGTTCTTCTTTCGTCGGAGTGTTGATCCCGTAAAAGCAGGGAGAAAGAATCATCGGAGAGCTGATCCTCATATGGATCTCTTTGGCCCCCGCCGCCCGGATCATTTTAACGATTTTCATACTGGTGGTGCCTCTCACCAGCGAATCGTCAATCACAATGACTCTCTTCCCCTTTAAAACTTCTTTAACCGTATTGAGCTTGATTTTGACGCCAAAATGGCGGATCGTCTGCTCCGGCTCGATAAATGTGCGCCCGACATAATGATTCCGAATCAATCCATATTCATAAGGGATACCCGACCCCGAAGCATAACCGAGCGCCGCCGAGGTGCCTGAATCCGGAACCGGGATCACAACGTCTGCCTCCACCGGCGCTTCCCGGGCAAGCTCGACTCCCAGCCTTTTTCTGACTGCGTAAACGTTCTCCCCAAAAATAAAACTATCCGGTTTGGCAAAATAGACATGCTCAAAAATACAAAACGCGTGCGGTGTTTTCTGAAAAGGGGTATAAGAGGTTACCCCCTTTTCATTGATGACGACAATTTCTCCCGGGGCGATTTCACGGATATATTCGGCCTCGATCAGGTCAAAAGCGGAGGTTTCGGAAGCAAGGACATAACTCTCCTTTAACTTGCCGAGAACCAGAGGACGGACGCCGTATGAATCTCTTACTCCGATAAGCCCCTCTTCCGATAAAAAGAGGAGGGAATAAGCCCCGCGAACCCGGCCAAGCGCTTCGGTAATTCTATCCACCAGAGAGTCCCCTTTGGAATGGGCAATCAGATGAATAATCACTTCGCTGTCCGAACTCGACTGGAAAATCGCCCCGTAGGCCTCTAATTCGTCTCTTAACATATTGGCATTTGTCAGGTTTCCATTATGGGCCAGAGCCAGGGTCCCGCGGGCATAGTTTACGATCAAAGGCTGGACATTTTTAAGGGTATTTTCGCCAAAAGTCGAATACCGGTTATGGCCGATCGCCATGCTTCCGGGGAGTTTTTTTAACCGGTCCTGGGTAAAAATATCGGCGACCAGTCCAATACCCTTTTCCGTATGGAATTTGGCGCCATCGGAGGAGACGATTCCTGACCCCTCCTGCCCGCGGTGCTGAAGGGCATAAAGCCCGAGATAGGTCATTTTGGCCGCTTCGGAATTGCCATAAATCCCGAACACGGCGCATTCTTCATGAAGTTTATCAAACAGTTCTTTTACCAAATTTATTTACTCCTTGCGCGGAACGGTTTGTCAGCGACCTGTTCCGGCAGTGAACCTTTCCATGCGGAAGCCAATTCGCTGACAGGGAGCGAAATATATGGGTGAATGACGAGACGATCTCCCGTCACAACCCCTATTTTTTCAAACGGGACCTGAGCCTGTTTTGCCCTTTTTTCGATCTCCGGAAGTTTTTCAGGAGATGCCGAAACCAATATCCTCGACTGGGATTCGCCAAACAAAAGCGCATCTGCCCGGATCCCCGATTCTTTTAAATGGATTTCCGCGCCTTTAGGGGTTGACGATATTGAAGACTCGGCAACCGCAACCGCCAATCCCCCCTCCGATAAGTCATGGGCCGATTGAACCAGACCCTGGTCAATCAAATCAAGACAGAGTCCGTGCAGGGCAAGTTCGGCATCGAGATTGATTTCAGGAGGAAATCCCCTTTCCTGATGATGGACCATCTTCATGTATTCGGTCCCGCCAAGATCTTCTTTCGTTCTTCCAAGCAGGATAATGATATCCCCTTCATTCTTGAAATGAGCGGTCATCCGTTTTTCAATATTCTCAAGGAGCCCCACCGCTCCGATCACAGGGGTAGGGTAAATGGCCACCCCTTTGGTTTCGTTATAAAAACTGACATTTCCACTGACCACCGGAACGGAAAGTTTTTTACAGGCATCGGAAATCCCCTCGATCGCCATCGCAAACTGCCACATGATGTCAGGCCGCTCGGGGCTCCCGAAATTAAGGCAATCGGTAATGGCAAGCGGTTTGGCCCCCGTGCAGACGATATTCCTGCAGACCTCTGCCACCGCAGCCATTCCGCCGACATACGGGTTTAAAAGAGAATAGAGGCTGTTCCCCCCTACCGACAGGGCCAGCCCTTTGGCCGACCCCTTGATCCGGATAAGAGAGGCGTCCCCTCCCGGCCGGATGACCACATTGGTTTGAACCATGTGGTCAAACTGATCGTAAACCCATTCTTTGCTGGCAATGGTCGAAGCGGCGAGAAGCCTCTTTAAAACAGCGTTATAATCTTTGGGTTCGGGGCATAATTCCAGATTAAGGTTTTGAAGGGTCTGCTGGTACGGAGGGAGCCCGAAAGGACGTTCGTAGACCGGCGCCTTTTCCACGAGCGCCTCCACGGGAATATCCGCCGCAAGCCGCTCTTTTTGTTTAATCCGGATATGGCCGTCGCCTGTGACTTTTCCGATGACCGCCGCGTCGAGGTCCCACTTTTCAAAGATTTCCAGAACCTCTTTTTCCCGTCCCTGCCGGGCGACGATCAGCATCCGCTCCTGTGATTCCGAAAGCATGATTTCATAGGGGGTCATTCCCGATTCCCTGAGGGGAACAAGGGAGACGTCCATTTCGACTCCGGTGCCGGCTCTCCCGGCCATTTCACACGAAGAGGAGGTCAGTCCCGCCGCGCCCATATCCTGAATACCGACAATCACATCCTTCGACATCAGCTCTAAACAGGCTTCCAGCAGGAGTTTTTCGGTAAAAGGGTCTCCCACCTGGACGGCGGGCCTTTTTTCCATCGACGCATCATTAAATTCCGAAGAGGCGAGAAGGCTCGCTCCATGGATGCCGTCTCTTCCTGTTTTCGAGCCGACATAGATAATCGGGTTCCCTATGCCGGCCGCCTGCCCGAGAAAAATACGGTCTTTTCTGACGAGTCCGATGCAAAAAACATTAACCAGGGGGTTTAAATCATAAATATCGTTGAAATAAATCTCTCCTCCGACCGTCGGCACCCCCATGCAATTCCCATAACCGGCAATCCCTGAAACCACGCCTGTAAATAAAAGGCGATTTTTCGTCTTTTCAAGCAATCCGAACCGGAGAGAGTTTAAAAGGGCTACCGGCCGCGCCCCCATGGTAAACACATCGCGTAAAATCCCCCCGACTCCGGTGGCGGCTCCCTGATAGGGTTCAATAAAAGAGGGGTGGTTATGGCTCTCGATTTTAAAAACAGCCGCCAGTCCGTCGCCGATATCAATGACCCCCGCGTTTTCACCGGGGCCGAAAATCACACCCTCCCCTTTAGTCGGGAGTTTTTTCAAATGGACCCGGGAACTCTTATAACTGCAATGCTCGCTCCACATAACCGAAAAAATTCCCAGTTCGGTAAACGTCGGCGTACGGCCCAGGCATTCCAGGATTTTCCGGTATTCCTCTCTGGTCAGCCCATGTTCCAGGGCCAGAGGTTCGTTAACTTCACGCTCCATTAAATATCCCTTCCGGTCAAGCGATCTTTGAGCTCATATGTTCCATCATCGATAAGAATATTCTTTTTCCATCTTCGCTCCCGATCAGCGCTTCGGCAGAGCGGTCGGGATGGGGCATCATTCCCAAAATATTCCGGCCTGGATTGCAGATCCCCGCAATCCGGTCGAGCGACCCGTTCGGGTTGCCCTCATCGGCATAGCGAAATAGTATCTGATTATTTTTCCGCAAATCATCGAGTGTTTCCTGATCACAAAAATAATTCCCTTCGGCATGCGCGATGGGGATATTTAAAAGCTCCCCTTTTTTGTAGAGTCCCGTGAAGGGGGTGCCGGTATTTTCGACTCTGATGGAAACATCCCTGCAAATATATTTCAGCGACCGGTTGCGCAACAAAACGCCGGGCAGAAGTTTTGATTCCACAAGGATCTGAAACCCGTTGCAGATACCCAGGACGAGTCCTCCCGCATGGGCGAATTTTTCAACGGCTTTCATCACGGGAGAAAACCGGGCAATAGCCCCGGTCCGGAGATAGTCTCCGTAAGAAAACCCTCCGGGAATAATCAACGCGTCCAGACCGTCAAGAGAGGTTTCTTTATGCCAGACGAGCCTGGCCTCCTGATTCAGCACCGATTGGACCACATAGGCGCAATCTTGATCGCAATTTGAACCCGGAAAAAGAAGAATTCCGAATGTCATTTTCAATGATTTCCTTAGTTATTAAAAATCTCAAAATAGAAACAACTTACTTGACTGGATACCCGCTTTCGCGGGTATGACGGATCTGTGTAAGTCCGGCAATCTCTCTTTGTCATTCCCGCGAAAGCGGGAATCCAGAAAAGGTCTAACATGCCTAAACATGTCAATATTATTATAAAACCGTTAATAAAAGGGTAGGTTTTTAAAAATACCACGCCGGAATCAGGCCGTCAAGAATTGTTTTAGATATGTTTTAAGAGGTTTGGGGAGGAAAAGGAGGAAGGTGTTTTCAGCAGACCAAATGCCCCGCTTTAAGTCCCTTCCATACTCAGAAGCTCTTTCACCTTGCTCAACAGAGCGTTGGTCTGGATCGGCTTGGTCAGATAAGCATTGGCTCCCAGCTTCAATCCTTTATCCTTGTCCACTTCGGCCCCTTCGGTAGTCACGATAATCACCGGGATCGAAGCATAAACAGGGTCTTTTCGGATAATACTGAGGAGCTTCAACCCGTCCATCAGCGGCATGTTAATGTCGGCGATGATCAGATGGAATTTCTCTTCCGACATCTTTTTTAAGGCATCCACGCCGTCGGTGGCTTCCACGATCTTCGCATTGCTGATTCTTTTCAAACTGAAAGTCACCAGCTGTCTCATCGTGGGAGAATCTTCAACAACCAGAAATGAATATTGCTGACTCATGTCATTTTCCTTTCCATACTATTTTTAAAAAACCTATTCCTCGCGGCCGCTTAAAAGATTAATGAATCCCTGAACGGTGGAAAGCTTTCTTTCGGATTGAGAATAGAGCTTCGAACTGAAGATGGCTGTCGCGGCATGTCCGGCCAGCATGGAAAACAGTTCATAATCTATCCGGGTCAATTTTTCTTTTTTCTGCTCCAGAAGCGCGAAGACAGAAATAACCCCCAGAATATGCTCTTTGATTTTAAGAGGAATACAGACAATCGGGAAGAGGGGATCGTCTGACGAAAAATTTTTCAGGTCAGTCACAAAATGAGATTCTCCGGTTTGTCCCGCTTTCCCGATGATGCCATCCCCCAGTTTGACTTTTTTAAAGTTGAATGTCTGCATCCCTTCGGAAGCAACCACGACCATATCGGAAGTCCCTTCTTCCTTGAGAAGAATCGCGCATCTGTCGGCGCCCACCAGGTTCAGCAGTACCTCCAGAACAATCCTGATGACCTCCTGATAGTCCAGGGTCGAATGAAGCTGATAACTGGCGACATATAAATTGGCCAGATTATTATTTTCCTCTTCCACCTCGACATACCGGCTGGCAAAATCTTTATTTTCTTCTTCCACATTTTTGAATTTATTCAGAAGATTCTTTTTTTCCTGCTCCAGCTGATGGATGGTTTGTTCCATCTTTGCGATATCTGCCGGCATATTAGCTGTTCGTTTTAAACTGTTTACTTCGTCTTCCAATTGGATCGCCCGATACCGGAGCTTTTCATTGGTCACCAGCAGATCGTGGGTAAACTCTTCGCCTTTTTTAAAAACCTTTAAAAAATCCTCGGCTTTTTTTAAAATTTCGCTCTCTTTTTCATTCTCCACGGTACTCGCTCCTTACATGACAGGATAACCCATTCATTTATATTGCCACCCTCTAAACGATTAAACCCTCCATTCAGTTATACAGTTTAGCAGAAAACTTTATATTTGCCAGTCTGGCCGGATTCCCCGGAAAGATCGGGAACCTAGGGCCTGCATAACTTGACGATCTGTTCCGCCATTTCATTAATCGGAAAAACCTGATCAATTATTCCCATCTGAACCGGCACCCTCGGCATCCCATAGACCACGGCGGTTTCTTCGGATTCGGCCAGGGCAACCCCGCCATGTGTTTTAATGGCCTTAATCCCTCTGGTTCCATCGTTTCCCATTCCGGTCAGGATAACCCCCAGAGTCCCTTTGCCATAAATTTTCGCAAGGGAATCCATGGTCTTATCCACCGAAGGAACATAACGATCCTCTTCGGTTTTCGATTCCAGATAAAGTTTATTGCCCTCGAACCCTTTTTTTGCGATCAGATTGTGCCCTCCGGGAGCCACATAAACCTGCCCCGGCCATAGCCGGTCTCCCTCCTCAGCCTCCTTCACCCTTAACCTCCCCAGAGAATCAAGCCGCCGGGCGAACGAATGGGTGAAATTAGGGGGCATGTGCTGAACAATCACAATCGGAACCGGAAGGAGGGAGGGAAGGGACGATATGATCATTTGAATAGCGGCGGGCCCACCCGTCGAAGCGCCGATCACGACGATGTCGGCCTGTCCGGTCTTTAAACCGCTCGCGGACAAATCGTTCCGCGCAAGCGATCCAAAGGTCGGAAAATCGCCGTCTTTCCGGACTCTTCTTTTTTCCTGCGGGCAAATCTCCGGTTTTATCTCAGCCGCCGGTGCGGGATGAGGGTTGGAAAAAATCGCGACCTGTTTTTTGATCCTTTCCCGCGGGATTTTACTGATAATTTCAATTTTGCCTATCAGCTCTTCCTGGACGTTTAACAGGTCCATCGACGCTTTATGC
>JACQBY010000045.1 GCA_016201875.1 Nitrospirota bacterium | reverse complement strand
CTACAGCGGATTTTTTACAAATATGCCCATTTATCCGTCATTCCGGTATGCGTTAAGCCGGAATCCAGTGACTTTGCCGACGTATTTTCTTGAAAACACCTGGATTCCCGATAGAGACATTCGGGAATGACGAAAAAGTGCCGCTGTAGTGTTAGTCATTATTCGGCCTGGCAAAGCCAGATCCTCAGTCATTATATTCAGGAGCCCCTCCGGTTTCACTTCGTGAAATCCTCAGATGCCCCCGAACCCCTCACTCGGCCTGGCAAAGCCAGATCCTCATTCTCTTTTTTAACCCTGTGATTTCAAAAACTTGTATTATAGTTATTTTAAATGAATTTTTCAAGAGAGAGTTTCACCCTTTTAAAGATTTCTTCATGATCCCTGTTCAGAAGAATTTTGCCGATATTGATTTTTACAGGAACCGGGAATAGATGCCCCTGATTGGCATAAATAAACTTCTCCTTTAAACGGTTCAAAACAGCCGTTAACTTCTGTGGGTCCAAATTAATCAACAGGACCATCAGCTCAATTTCTCCCGTCCTTCCAATCAGATCGACGTTACGCGCATTCCCTTTAACGATGTCCCCGACATGTCTTAAAGACTCATTCCCTTTGGATAAACCATAACTTTCAATGATAGACGGCAAATTCTCAAACTGGACCAGAATCGCCCCTAAACTCCCCCCATACTTTTTCATTCTCTTTATTTCTTCGCCGGTCATCTCTTCGAAATAGGCTCTATGATAGAGCCCCGTCGCCTGGTCGAGCCGGTCATTTTTGATCAGCTTTTCTCCGACCCCGTATTTCAGAAGCATATTTTCAAGAATGAGTCCGTAATGGGGATTTCCTTTTGAATCGGCAAGGGGAAACCCGATTGCGGGCAACATCACCTTATTTCCCTGAGGAAGGGCGATTTCTATCTGAATGTTGAAATTCGGTTCTTCCCAATTTAAAAATCCTCCGCCCGGAGCTTTATTCCTATCCGATTCCAGATAAATGAGCTGGTCCATAGGAAATTTTTTTCCGATGATTGCCTCCGGCGTCCATCCTGTCATTTCTTCCGCGGAAGGATTTAATGCCACAATATTCATGGAGGCGTCGAGTATAATGACCCCGTCCGAAGTGTACTCGAAAAGAGGTTTTAGCCGTTCCTCATCGATATTGAACGCCATAGTTTTTGTGCTCCCCCCCTGCCGGTTAATGTTTTCATCATCTTTTTTGCTTCCATGAACTGCTTGAGGAGTTTATTGACCTGCTGTACCGATGTTCCGCTTCCTCTGGCAATCCTCTTCCGCCTCGAGCCGTTAATCAACCCCGGGTTTTCCCGCTCTTTCAGGGTCATCGAGTTGATCATGGCTTCAATCCCGGACAGTTCCTTTTCAGGCATCGCCCCATCCCCTTTGATCTTAAGCTGGCCGGCGCCCGGAATCATCGAAAGGACTTTTTCTATCGATCCTAATTTTTTGAACTGTTTAATCTGATCTTTAAAGTCGGTCAGCGTGAATTGATTGGTCTGGAGTTTTTTTGCCACAAGTTCCGCCTGGCTCTTGTCATAGTTCTCCTGGGCCATTTCAATCAGGGACAACATATCGCCCATTCCGAGAATACGGGAAGCCATCCGGTCAGGATAAAAAGGTTCCAGCATTTCGAGTTTTTCGCCCGTTCCGATAAATCTCACCGGTTTGCCGGTCACCTGCCGCATGGAAAGAAGAGCCCCCCCTCTGGCATCCCCTTCCATTTTGGTCAGGACGATTCCCGTGATGCCAAGGCGCTGGTGGAACCCTTCGGTGACTTTGACGGACTCCTGGCCGATCATTCCATCCGCAACCATGAGGATCTCCCGCGGATTCGCAAGGGCCTTCATTTTCTGAAGCTCTTCCATCAGCGCTTCATCCATCTGAAGCCGCCCGGCGGTGTCAATGATCACCAGATCATACCCTTGAGTTTTTGCCCTCGAGACCGATTTTTTGACAATAACAAGCGGGTCTTTCTCCTCGCCAGATTCAATATCGACATGAATTTGCCGGCTGATGAACTCCAGCTGGTTTTTAGCGGCGGGACGGTAAGGATCGGCCGGAACCAATAACACTCTTTTCCCCTCTTTTTTATAAAAGAGGGCCAGTTTCCCCGCTGTGGTCGTTTTTCCGGCTCCCTGAAGGCCGACAAGCATGAAAATGGCGGGCGGAATAGAGGGCATCGGTATTTTAGCCTGTTGCCCCCCCAGAAGAAGGGAAAGTTCTTCGTAAACAATCTTGATGATCTGCTGGCCGGGGGTTAAGCTTTCCATTACTTTTTGGCCGATGGCGCCGGCTTTCACCGCGTCCACAAAACTTTTAACCACTTTAAAATTGACATCGGCTTCAAGGAGCGCAAGACGGACCTCGCGGAGGGCCTCGTGGATATTTTCCTCCTTTAAAACCCCGACCCCTCTGAGCTTCTTGAAAATGGTGTTTAGTTTTTCCGACAGGTTATTCAGCATAATTTTCTTTTTATTAAAATTTCTCCTCTCCCCTTGCGGGAGAGGCCGGGTGAGGGGTTAAATCAGCCTTCACCCTCCCCCTCACCCCCTCCCACGAAGTGCGGAACGGGTTGTCCGCGCAAGGGAGGGGGATTGTTTTGAGCTTTGAACTCGGCTTCTTTGACGAACCGTTTCGTATGCAATAATCCCGGCCGCGGTCGAAACGTTCAGGGAACCGATTTTCCCTCTCATCGGAATGGAAATCGTCTGATCGCAGGTCTCTTTGACCAGATGCCGCAACCCTTTCCCCTCTCCTCCTAAAACAAAGGCCACCGGAGAGGCATAATCCATTTGAGTGTAACTGGCGGGCGCTTCTCCATCCAATCCATAAATCCAGATCCCCTTTGTTTTTAGAAACGTCAGGGTCTGGACAATATTGACCACCTGGACAATATGGACATATTCTATGGCTCCCGCGGAAGTTTTTGCAACTGTTTCCGTAATGCCCGCCGACCTCCGGGTGGGAAGGATCACCCCATGCACCCCGGCTCCCTCGGCCGTACGGATAATGGCGCCGAGGTTTCTCGGGTCTTCGATTTCGTCTAAAATAAAGAAAAATGGAGGTTCCCCTGTTTTTGCAGAAAGTTCCAGAAGGGAGTCTATGGTGTCATACCGCTTTATCGCTCCGACGCCAAGAACCCCCTGATGCTTTAAAGGCCCCGAAATCTGGTCGAGAATGTCCCTGGAGGCATACGTCACGCGGATGTTCTGCTCCTTTGCCAGTTGGATCATCTCTCTTAACGAGGACTCTTTTTTCCCTTTTTGAATAAAAATCTGCTCGAACGACCGGCTTTTTGCTCTTAAAGCTTCAATCACCGGGTGGATCCCTAAAATAACATTCTCTCTTCCTTTTATTTTCTCCAAGATGTTCCTCCATCGGGACGATCTTCAAGAATCACCCCTTTTTCCGCCAGTTCTTTCCGGATTTCATCCGATCTTTTCCAATCTTTCGCTTTTCTGGCCGCCTGGCGTTCATGAATAAATCGTTCGACATCCTCGTTTGAAATCTCTTCCATGACCCGGGAGAATTTCCACTCTTTTTCCGGAATTTTAAAAAGTCCGAGGGGTTCGCCCAGTTCTTTAAAAAAGGCTAAAACCCCGGCTCCCTCCCGGGAACTTAACCCGCCGGAGAACTCCCGGTTCAATTCATTCCGGAGGAGGTGGAGCTGAGCTATCGCTTCCGGCGTATTAAAATCATCGTCCATCGCTTCAATGAAAGCCTGTCTGGTTTTATCCAGAATCTGGCTGAGTTTATCTCCGGCCTCTTTCCGGCTTCCTGACGCCTGTTCGCATTTTTGAAAAAGAATATAAAAACGGTCGAGGCTGTTTTTTGCCTCATCAATCGCCTGATCCGAAAACTGAACCGGCTGGCGGTAATAGGTGGAAAGGATAAAATAGCGCAAGGCTTCCCCGGTCACAGCCTCAGGCCAGGCGATTTTTTGAAAGACCTCCCTGATGGTAAAAAAATTACCGAGAGATTTAGACATTTTTTCCTGATTGACCGTGACAAAGCCGTTATGGACCCAATACCTGACGAACGGTTTGCCTGAAAAACCTTCGCTCTGCGCAATTTCATTTTCATGATGGGGAAAGAGGAGATCCTCCCCTCCGCCATGGATGTCGAGGGTTTCTCCCAGAAGGTTCATGGCCATTGCCGAACATTCAATATGCCAGCCGGGACGCCCTTTTCCCCAGGGGGAATCCCATGAAGGCTCTCCCGGTTTGGAAGCTTTCCATAAAACAAAATCAAGGGGATGTTCCTTTAATTCATTGGCCTCTACCCTGGCCCTTGAGTCTTCACCCGATAAATCGCGCCCCGAGAGTTTTCCGTAAGAGGCAAATGCGCCGACCCGGAAGTAAACATCCCCCTCCTTTGCGTAGGCAAACCCTTTATCCATCAGCCCCTGAAGGACTTTAATCATCTCCGGAAGGTATTCTGTCGCCTTCGGTTCAACCGCGGGAGTCAAGACATTTAATAAAGACATCTCCCGATGGTATTCCTGGATATACTTTTCAGTCAGGTCTTTCCAGAAAATTTTGTCTTCATTTGACCTTTTGATAATCTTGTCATCGATATCGGTAAAATTTTTCACCAGTTTAACGTCATACCCTCTAAACCGGAGATACCGGGCGATCATATCAAAGACCACCGCGCTTCTTGCATGGCCGATATGAGAATGGTCGTAAACCGTCACTCCGCAGACATACATGTTGACTTTACCCGGAATCAAAGGTTTAAAAACCTCTTTTTGACGGCTCAGGGAATTAAATATTTTAACCATGGAGGTCTTTGGTCTTTTTCCGGCCATTGGCCCGTTTGACCCAAAAGATAAAAAGGAGCAATGCCAGAAGGATTAAAAAATCAAATTGATGAAAGTAGGGGCCTAACTGGTTCCAATGCGTCCCCAGTTGTTGGCCGGCGTATGCCAGCCCCCAGCACCAGGGAATGGAACCAATAAAAGTATAAACTGAAAATTTTAAAAAATTCATTTTGGAAATTCCGGCAGGAAGAGAGATAAACGTCCGGATGACCGGGAGGAGACGGGTCGCAAAAACGGTGACGTCTCCGAACCTTAAAAACCATTGGTCCGCTTTTTTGATCTCCTCATGAGAAACCAAAATATATTTTCCGTATTTCTCAAGGAACCGCCTTCCTCCAAACCGCCCCGCTCCGTAGGCCAGCCAGGAACCGATCAAATTTCCCGATGCTCCTGCCAGGGTCACCAGGGTCATGTTAAAGGTCCCTTGTGACACCAGGAACCCGGAAAAGGTCATAATGATTTCGCTCGGAAGGGGGATGCAGGCGCTTTCAACGGCCATACTCCATAAAATCCCCCAATATCCGTATGTCGAAATGATCCCGAGAATCCATTGACTGATGATTCCGATGAGCCTATCTATGAAATTCATTTTTAATTAAGCACCTTTTCCCATTTTTTTATTTTTTTAAGCACGCCGTAATGGGTTAAATCAAGGTGGAGCGGCGTTACCGAGACATGATGGCCTTTTACCGCATCGTTATCGGTACCAGGTTTATCCTCCCATAAAATACTTGTCCCCCCTATCCAGTAGTATTTTCTCCCCCGGGGGTCGACCTTCTCTATAATCGCATTATCTTCGTAAACTCTTCTCCCTAAAGAAACCAGTTTGATCTTTCTGATTTTTTCAATGGGAAGATTGGGGACATTCACGTTTAACAAAATATCTTTCGGAAGACCTTCGGATAAAACCTGTTTTGCGATTTTAACCGCAAAAACCGACGCCGCCTTAAATTCATACGGAGGAGGCCCCAGTTGGGAAACCGCAATGGAAGGAATACCGAGCAGGGTCCCTTCGATGGCGGCCGAAACCGTTCCTGAATAAGTCACGTCATCCCCCAGATTCGCTCCTTTATTGATTCCGGAGACGATCAGATCGGGAGGGCTCTTCATCATCAGATGAAGAACGCCCCAGTTAATGCAATCTGTGGGAGTTCCGTTTAAACTGAAATATTTTTTTTTGATTTCTTCCGCCCGAAGAGGTTTATGCAGTGTCAGGGCATGGCCCACCGCATTTCTTTCTCTGTCCGGGGCCACGACAGAAACTTCGCCTAACTCTTTAAGGGCTTCAGCCAGGATATGGATTCCGGGAGAATGAATGCCATCATCATTGGAGACCAGAATTTTCATTTAAGCCTGTCAAATAAAACGTCCCGCATAACGCGGGACGTTTTTAAAAAGGATCGGGGCGACTGGATTTGAACCAGCGACCACTCGCACCCCAAGCGAGTGCGCTACCGGGCTGCGCTACGCCCCGATTAGAGTTAGGGGCCCATCCGGTTTCACTTCGTGAAATCCTCCGATGCCCCTAAAACCCAAACTCAGCACCAGCAAAGCTGGATGCTTCGTTTTATTTAATTTTTGGCCTTCGAGAAAACCACTCTCAATGCCCCCAAGCCCCGCGCTCTACTCCGGCAAAGCCGGTTGCAGAGCTTTATAAATAACTCACCTTCTATTTAAGGCGGGGGATTAGTCTTTCTTATCGAAAGACCATGATATCATTAGAATGCCCTAATGTAAAAGGGCAAGAATACCTTTTAATTCCTTTTTAATCCAGTGAAGATCGGCAGAAGAACTCGCGGGGTTTGAATTTTGCTTTAAAATTTTCCTGGCGCCCGCTATCGTATAGCCCTCTTCGTAAAGCATTTTTTTAATTTTTAAAATCAGTTGAATATCTTTTTTCAGATAAACACGCTGGCCGCCGTTATTTTTTTTAGGGTGAAGAAAAGAAAATTCATTCTCCCAGAATCTGAGGACATACGATTCCAGCCCGGTTAATTTGCTGACTTCCCCTATTTTATAAAAAAGTTTTTGTCCCATGGAGCGCTCTTTATAAAGTGATTTTATGATCCTGACTCTCTTTGTCTTCTTTGTCCTCTTTTAAAACCGTTACGGCGGGTTCCGGGGTTCTTTCACTTTCAGGCAAATTGACATATTTTTTAAAGACCTGGCTCGGTCTGAAGGTCACAACTTTTCTCGGCGTAATTCCGATTTCCTCGCCTGTTTTCGGGTTTCGCCCTTTTCTTTCTTTTTTCTGCCTCACCACAAAATTTCCAAACCCGGCGATCTTCACCACCTCGCCTTTTTTCAAGACATCTTTGATCGTCGACAAAATGATCTCCAGGATCTCAGTCCCCTCTTTTTTTGAGATTCCAATCTTATCAAATAATTCTGTCGTAATATCCGCTTTTCTCATTTTTTACACCCTTTTAGAATGCGAAATTCGGTTGCGCCTTAATAAATAGTAAATTTCCACTCCCTCCGGAAAAATTGAATATAAAATACAATAGGTTATAAATAATGTCAAGGCTAAATCGGTTCTTGACGTAACCCTTCAGTGAACAGGGGAGACATTTATGCGAAAGTGCCTGGTGTGCCCTGAAAGGAGACTCTTCGAAGTTTGGTTACCCTTCAGTACCGTAATTATTAGGTGGTAAACTTCGGAGCTGTCGGAGAGAAGGGCATTCCAGGTACTTGAGAACCATTGACTGAACGATTACTTCTTGACAGGGAACGGCGCATTTTGTAACCTAATGGCCGATGAATCAGCCAATATCATTGATCCGGAATCAAGAATGGCCGGATATTCAATCATTTATCCATTTCGCCAAAATATCCCGTCTTAACGCCAATATCCCTCTCCTTTTGACCTCCGACGGAACATTAACCCGGTCTCTCCAGGCGCTTGTCAGAAGTCCGATTTATTTAGAAGTCATCCGCCAGGAGACCCATGGAATCGAAGAAGAAGCGGCTCAGCATCTTGATATAGACCTTAAGAAGGTTCCGGAAGCCCTCTTCAGGGAGGTCTGGCTCCAAAACGAGCAGAGGGAGCGGCTCGTTTATGCCCGTTCCATTCTTCCGGTCGAAGCGTTAAGCCCCTCTTTTTATCATGAGCTCTCCTTAAAAAAGAGAACCATCGGCGATCTCATCGAATCGCTGAACCTCCCCTCTCTCAAAGATAAGATGAGCTTTTCAAGGGTCAGTTCAATGGCGCTCGTTCCGGTCTTTGGATCGATCGCGGACAAATCGTTCCGCGCAAGCGATCCACAGGTCGGAAAGGAATGTTATTCTGCCGGCGATTCAGAATTATGGAGCCGACGTTACCGTCTTTCGGTTCCAAACCAGATTCTGGCCTCGATCGAAGAGGTTTTCTCCCCTTCACTTTTCAATTCATCATTTTCTATTCCGTAAATGACATTGAGCTTAAAGAAAAAAAACGCGCTGATCCGGGTAATGAGAATGGATCGCCCGATTGGGACCATCCTTGTTCTGATGCCGACGCTCTGGTCTCTCTCTATTGCCGGAGAAGGTCATCCCCCTTTTTTGTTGGTGGTTATTTTCACGCTCGGTTCTTTTTTAATGCGGAGCGCCGGATGCATCATCAATGACATTGCCGACCGGAAGATTGACCCCTCCGTTTCACGGACAAAAAACCGGCCCATTGCCACAGGAGAGGTCTCGGTTAAAGAAGGATTGATTCTCTTCTTCCTTCTGGCCGGACTTTCATTTCTGATCATTCTCCCGTTAAACCGGTTAACGATCGTGTTGAGTGTTACCGGCCTTCTTCTGGCCGTTATTTATCCGTTTACCAAAAGGTTTATCTCCCTTCCTCAACTGGTCCTGGGGGTCAGTTTCGGCTGGGGAGCGATCATGGCCTGGGCAGCGGTCAGAAATAGCATTGAACTTCCGGGGATTCTCATTTTTATTGCCAATATCTTCTGGTCGCTGGCTTACGATACGATTTACGCTTTGATGGACCGGGAAGACGATATCAGGGCCGGCGTTAAATCATCGGCCATCTTATTCGGAGATCAGGCGTGGCTGGCGATTGGGGCCTCTCTCTTTCTGGTATCTCTTTTTTTGGTATGGGCGGGGGTTCTGGCTCATGCGTTAAAGAAGGTTTTTTAACCCGGCCTCGATTCAAACCAGCCGGTCGGCACGGTAAAACCTTCTTTCCGGAGCCTTTCACAAAAGAGCGGTGTCAGCCCGGAAGGTTCAAAAGATCCCTGGACCTTCCCTTTTTCATTGAAAAATATGGTCGAACTTGAATAGGATTTTATCCGTAATATCATAATAGGAAATTGATTTTAGTCCTTATGACACGTTTTTACACGAATCGTTGCCATATGCCAATGTAAGAAAACTCAGGGCTCTCCCTTAAGAACCCTCTTACGTAGAACGTCCTTCTCGCTTTCTGATAGGTCCTTCCGTGTTGCATAGACACCGAGAGATTCCCAGTCACCATACATCGGATTGGGGAGTATGATGAAGTGTTTACCAAACAAATCTTTTGCCTTGTCGACGGCTTCTGCACGTGGGCCGATTCCAGTCACTTCAAATATGTCAGAGAAATCGCTTAGATTGTCCCCAATTAACAGGATAATTTCGTACTTTTGAGCTACTTCCAAACGGCGAGATTCCTTGCTCGGACCAGCATTCTTTACCATAGGATAGAAATGCTCTTGATCTGCCCAAGGGAAGCCTAGCTCAAGCAGATTCCGCAGAGTGGCTTCCTCTTCATCAACCCCTCGGTTCGTGATGTAAAGCACTTGAACGTTTTTACTTTGTGCGTATTGGAGAAACTCTAGTGAGCCAGGAGTCGCTTTTGCAGCGGCTTTCTTGGTCCAAGTCTCCCATGATTGTGAGGTGTAGGCAAATCCTAACCGGAGCTGCGTTACCTCATACACACTGTTGTCCAGCAACGTTTCATCGATATCAGTCACAATAGCCAGGGGTTTTCCCCCCGCTTTGTTGGTTTTAAGAATCGTATCCAATCGTAACCGCGCGATGTTAAATGCTTGGTAGTATAAGGCGCGACTTTCTGCCCCAGACTGCCAGTAGACAATCCCGTTGACCCGATGTTCTTGACTATTTGTTACAAAGCAGCCGGCCGTCAGCGTCAATAAGAGGAGTCCCACCAAGCTCCATGAGAATCGGTGTCGGGCTATACAAACCTGACGAAGGTACGAAAATGATTCGACGGCACCCTTTTCGGTGTAAGTGGCAAAATGGGGCAAGGTCATTTTAGTCCTTCGCGGAAAAGAATAAAGTATACTGTAAGAGGGACACGCTTGTTATATCTGGGCCTTGTTGGAA
Organism: Nitrospirota bacterium; assembly: GCA_016201875.1. GTDB lineage: Bacteria > Nitrospirota > Nitrospiria > JACQBW01 > JACQBW01 > JACQBY01. The sequence continues at coordinate 322 of JACQBY010000045.1, read as the reverse complement.
GTTCGGATAACGGTCAAACTGAATCGCGCCAAGGTAATTACTCTTTTCGAAATTACCTTTTAGCGCTTTCAATCCCTTTATTGAGTTAGACTTTTAGTTCCGGCGCTCAATCACAGAAGACGGACCGTGGATCGGTAATCTCTCCAGTCACAACGGATGCCGCAACCGTTGCTGGACTAGCTAGTGTCTGAACGAAAACCCTATATTTTTTACGGATGATTCGCGTTGCCCCTGCCGAAAAAATCGCTTCAACGGAAAAACATCGTCAATACGATTGTTGTCCGCATATTTATTTCCTGCTTCCTCGTATTCTTGCAGAATT
>JACQBY010000163.1 GCA_016201875.1 Nitrospirota bacterium | reverse complement strand
GGTCGGCTCAGGCCTGAAGTGACCCTCCCCCTCGGAGTCGAGGTTCCGGTGATAGCCTGGGGACTGGGCCTCGACCGGATGGCCATGATGGCGCTCGATATCAAGGATATCCGCGATCTTTTTTCCGCCGATCTGGAGCTGGTCCGGTCAAAAAAAATAGCAGGATAATATGCCGACGATTCTGATTAAAAAAATGGACCTTGAAACCCTGATCGAAAAAAAAATAACGATCGAGGAGATGGAGTCTTACCTCCCCTGGGTGAAAGGGGAATTCAAAGGGTTTGACCCGAAGAGCGACGAATTGAAGATTGAATTGAACGATTCCAACCGGCCTGACCTCTGGTGCACCGAAGGGATTGCCCGGCAGATCAGGCTTAAAACAAAAACCCTCCGTCCGAAATACCCTTTTTACCGCCATGCCTCAAAAAATAAGCCGTTTAAAATTATCGTCGAAAAAGGGGTTGAGCCGGTCCGTCCTTATATTGCGGCCTGCCGGGTTTCAGACTTTGTGATGACCGAAGAGGCGCTGGCCCAATTTATTCAAACGCAAGAAAAGCTGGCCGATGTCTTTGGTCAGAAACGGAAACTCCTCTCTATCGGAATTTACCATCTGGAGCCGGTCGAATTTCCCCTCTATTATAAAACGGTCAACCCGGAGAAGGCCCGGTTTGTTCCCCTCGGATTTGAAAAAGAGATGACGCTCAAAGAGATTTTAGAAGAGCATCCCAAAGGAAAAGCCTTCCGGAACGTCTTTAAGAACGAGGATGCGGTACCCCTCTTTGTCGACCAAAAAGGGACCGTCCTGTCGTTCCCTCCGATCATCAACAGCCGGGAGGCGGGAGAAGTTAAACCGGGAGACCAAAACCTCCTGGTCGAAGTGACCGGAACCGATCTGAGGCTGGTGAGCCTGGTCTTGAATATTCTCGCCACCAATTTATATGATCGGGGAGCGGCGATTTTGCCGGTGACTGTTTCCTACCCTTTTAAAACCCCATTTGGCAAAGAGGTCTCTTTCCCGCTGGAGATGGAATCTCCGGTCACCGTTCAGATCAAAGAGATCGACCGGATTCTGGGAGAACCTTTTAACGGAGAAAAAATCAAAAAAGCTTTAACTTCATACGGCCATACGATCTCCAAAGCATCGGCCGCAAAACTAACCGTGATTCCACCCCCTTATCGCGACGATATCATTCATACCGTCGATCTGGTCGAAGATGTGGCGATCAGCCTGGGATATGACTCGTTCGAACCGGAAATGCCAAAAGATTTTACCCGGGGAGGATTGTCGAAAATAGAAACCTTTTCAGACACCCTGCGGGAATATTTTATCGGGGCAGGATTCCAGGAGATTATTTCAAATATTTTAAGCTCGCGCGAAGAGCTGGTTTATAAAATGAACCTCGATGGGACTCCCCCCCCTTTAGTGGAAATCGACAATGTGATGACGGCCCAGTTTTCGATTGTCCGGAACCAGATTCTCCCCTCGTTGTTACGGGTAGAGGCGGCGAGCGGAAAAGCATTTTACCCGCATCAAATTTTTGAAATCGGTGAAATTGCCGAAAAAGAGCTGTCGTTAAATACGGGATCGAGAACAGTGGTTCAACTCGCTCTCCTCGTTGCCCATCCAACCGCCTCATTTTCGGAGATCCACTCGTATCTCGAGACCCTCTTTTATTATCTGTTTGATCCCAATGTGTGCCGGTATGAACTCAAACCGGTCGTTCAGCCGTCGTTTATTCCTGGGAGGTCCGGAGAGATAGGGGTCCATGGTCCTGGCAAAGAAGAGAGTTCGGAGAAAAAAGTGGGACTCATCGGCGAGATCCATCCGGAGGTTCTGGAGCGGTGGCAAATTGGGGTTCCCTGCGTCAGCATCACTCTCGATGTCACCACCCTCCTGACCCTCTTTCCCTAAATAATCCGGACTTTACGAAAGAACCTGCAACAACAGCCAATATGGGTTTTAAGAGAATAGTGAACTTCTTTGATAGCACGGTCATAGGGTCAGGTCTATTTTATTGTCATTTTCTTAGACGTAAAGTAAACAAATATGTCAACTAAATAGACCTGACCCTCCTAGTTATTTAATATGCTTGTGGAGTCTCTCATCGTAGATAAAGGTTTCTTCTTCAATGATATTGACGGACTTCATATCGGGATGCATCGGGTTGATCAGAATGTTAAACTCATGCATCATAACGGCAGACGGCACGCGGAGTAAGAGGCTTTCCATGCCGAACACCCACTTTGTCCCGATGTCTGCTAACGAAAAAGGCGCCGGATTCTTACGCCAATCCTTGAGTAAATGAGACGGATCAATTTGACTTGGAATGCTCGTATCCGGGATACCGATTGAAACAATTTTAATTTCTTCAGGAATGTCCGTTAGAGACACATGGACCAGAAATTCCATCGCAGCAAGCGATCTACTTTCAGAGGTATATATGATAGCTGTATCTTTAGCGTTCCATCTGCCTCCTGTGAGTCGAGCGCCTTTTCCAGACAGGTCACGAGCATGTTTAGCAAGGGCAATTCGATAAACCAACCTCATGCATACACGCCATACTCAATACGACCGAGTTCGTCTATAACCATTTGTGCTCCGGTTTTAAGGCTAACCAAATTGCAGGGCAAATTGCCTCCTAAAGCTTTACTTGGCGTATTAAACCATCTTATGAATCTTTCCAGGGAACCGAATACCTCGATGCCTTTTCCCACAAGAAACACCAGCTGTATGATGTGCTCGGATACCGCAGGATTAAACTTCTGTTTACTGGAATATCTCTGGATAGTGCGAAGAGTGATCGGAAGCATCTGCGCAAACTGTTCCGGTGAGAAATTTAAAAACCGGACAAAGGCCATGAGGGAACCTTTTGTAATGCCTTCTCGGCTCATTTCGATTACATCCAAATAAGAATTAAGCTGTTTGTGAAAGATCTTTTTAAAGATTTCAGCTGTTTTTTTATCGGGCTCTTTGATTATCAGGGTTTCCATCGGACACCTCCCGTTATTGAGACAATATAAATGACATCTGTCACTATTTTAAAGAAATATGTCGTGTTTGTCAAGCAATAGAATGGGGGTCGTCTGAATGGGGGTCGCGTCTGGTTTTGACTCATGTTGTCATGTTTCTTATTTCACCCCTCCGTAACGAATCAAGATTCCGATTGAATTTCCCGCAAGAAAACCTCTCCATATTCAGCCAGTTTTTTCGGTCCGATTCCCCGGATCTGAAGCATTCCGGATTCGGAGGCGGGACGGACCAGCGCCATCTGGATCAGAACCGCGTCGCTGAAAACGACATAAGCCGGAAGTTTTCTTTCACTGGCAAGGCGTTTCCGTAAAGCCTTCAGGCGGACTAAAATCTCTTCTTCCCTGAGGGATAAAGATTCTCCCTGAGGAGCGGGGTTGCGGGGAGAAAGTGAGCGGCGTGGAGGCGGCGTGGAGAAGATTGCCGCGGGTTGGTAAAGCTCTAATAAAATATCCTTTTTCAGGCAGATATCACAAGAGTGGTTACAGGAGGGGATGGCCTGCCCGAAATAAGAAACAAGCGATTGATGCCGGCACTGTTTTTGATCCGCCCAGGAAAACATCTCCCGGGTTTGTCTCATCAGTTTTTTCCTTAAAGAGAGATCCTCGATCTCATTTAGAAATTGCTCATAACTGATCACCTCCGACCAGGAGTAAAACAGGATACAGTCGCTTTCCAGGCCGTCGCGTCCGGCCCTTCCGATCTCCTGGTAATAACCTTCAATATTTTTTGGCATATCGCGGTGAATGACATATCGAATATCCGGCTTGTCAATTCCCATGCCAAATGCCACGGTTGCGACAATGACCTTGGCGCTCCCGTTCCGGAACGCATCCTGCGCTTCTGTCCGTTGATCCGTCTCCATTCCCGCATGGTAAGGGAGCGCTCTGATTCCATGGTCGCTTAAAAAACCTGCGGTCTGTTCGACCCCTTTCCGGCTCAAGCAGTAAATGATTCCGGCCTGACCCATCCTTGACCGGACCAGCTTTAAAATCTCTTCCCGGACTTTTCTTCCGTTCCCTTTCTTGTAAATATGAATCCGAAGGTTAGGCCGGAAAAAAGAGCCTTTGAAACGGAAAGGATTGACCATTCCAAGCTGTTGAACAATATCCGCCGCTACTTTTTCAGTGGCGGTTGCCGTCAACGCAAGGACAGGGACACCGTTAAACCGCAATTTCAGGCCGGAAAGGTTCCGGTAAGAAGGACGGAAGTCATGGCCCCATTGGCTGATACAGTGCGCCTCATCCACCGCGATCAGGTTAATTCGTACCTCCGATAAAAAATCACCCAGCGGGCCTTCCAGTCCTTCGGGGGCGACATATACCAGGTTATAAGACCCGTTTTTTAAATGGGCCAACCGATCCTTTTTCTCCGGAAGGGTCAGGCTTGAATTCAGATAAGCGCTCCGGATTCCCTTTTCGAGAAGATGATCCACCTGGTCTTTCATCAGCGCAATCAGCGGAGAAATAACAAGCGTCGTCCCTGGAAGAATAGAGGCCGGAATTTGATAAATCAGAGATTTTCCCGCGCCGGTCGGCATGACTCCCAGGCAGTCCCTCCCGGAAAGAATCGCCAGAATGCTCTCCTCCTGTCCCGGACGGAAAGCCGGGTAGCGGAAAATATTTTGTAAAACTGTTTGAGGGGTAACATGATTGGCTGATGGAACAGGTTTTGTCAGTTGTTGAAGCGCCGAGATCAGTTGAGGAGTAAAAAGCCGGGGTTCGTTCCGGTAGAATTTCCTTAACTGTTCAAGCCGCTGCTTGAAGGTAAGAGCGCTTTTTGCATCTCCGGAGGATTCATGAGCCGCGATATGGACCAGTTCTTCGACCTCCTGTTTGATCTCTTCCGGCGTCCAGTTTGGAATCATCAATTAAGAATAAAGAAGCCGGACAAAAAACTCAAGCCGGAAAGGTCTATTTGAGATCCTTTTTAATTGCCTCTTGAGATTTTTTACTCTAAATTATAAGGCAGAACGTCAGGAGGAGTTAAAAGAGAGATGGATATTCTGCGGAAACCAGGTCATTGACCCATATTGATTGGATAGGATTTATTCCCGCGTCGGTGGCTGTGATCCTCGCTCCCGGCCCCGGTTCTATTTTTGTCGCCAGGTCGGCGGCGGCCGCGGGTGTCCGGGCCGGCAGATCGGCCATGCTGGGCATTTTAGCCGGGGACATTCTTTTGATTTTGCTATCGCTCCTGGGCGTCTCCGCATTATTTGCCGCCTATCCCTCGTTGTTTCACACCTTCCGTCTGGCGGGCGCCTCCTACCTCATGTTTCTCGGCCTCCAGTTATTTTTCACTTCGCCCGGGAATCGTAAGGAGTCCGGCTCAGTGGAACCGGCGGGATCTTTCAAAAAGGGAGTGACGATTACCCTTTCTAATCCAAAGGCGATATTTTTCTTTATGGCCTTCTTTCCGCTGTTTCTCAGATCAGGGGGGGAGAGTTTTCTCTATTCTTACGCTATCATGACCCTTCTCTTTTTGGGAACAAATCAGCTCTACCTCTTTTTTCTAAGCCAGCTCTCTTCAAGAGTCGGATCCGCGTTTCATGAGAATCGCCGGCTTCAATCAGCCGCCGGTAAAACGTGCGGCGCGCTTTTTATTATTTTTGGAATTAAAATCGTTCTCTTTTCGAGATGATCGAACAAATGGTCATCTGTTTGAAGGGATTACCTTCGGCGAATCGCTTTCCGCTCGCGTCGGTTTCAAAGCGAACGAGTATACGTTCTTCGAATTTTCCCCCCCATCATTTTTTACGACAATTTGCATAGATATTCACCTTTTCACCTTTTACTTATTTTGAGTTTTTGAGTATAATTTAAAAAAATCACCATTTTGTAATATTGTAGAGATTTATTGACAACGAAATTATTTCTTTCACCCAAAATCAGCCCTCCTAAACTCCGCGGGATCTCTCCACGAAAACGGCTGTTTAATCTGATTCATCACGCTTCCGATCAAAAAATATTCTGGATAACGAGTCCGCCTGGATCTGGCAAAACAACCTTTGCGGCGAGCTATTCCGAAACCCTGAAGATCCCGATTTTCTGGTATCAGTTGGATTCGGGTGACGCGGATCTCGGTTCATTTTTCCACTATCTCAGTCAAACGATCAGCCGGTCTTCTCCGCATCAGAAAAGACCTTTTCCCCTTTTTGCTCCAGATTATCTCGGTAATCCGGGACTATTCAGCCGGATCTATTTTCGGGAGATGGTTCAACGTGTCAAGAAACCGTTTGTTCTGGTCTTGGATAATTACCAGGAGGTTCCAGCCGATTCTCCGTTTCATTCCATGCTGGCAGATGGTATCGAAGAGCTCCCGGAAGGTTATCAAACCCTGATCCTTAGCAGAGAATCCCCTCCCCCTCCGTTTGCGAGATTTAATCTGGCCGGGAGAATGATGAATATCGGTTGGGAGGATATCCGTCTGACGGAAAAGGAGACTTTCGATATTGCCCGTTCTTATCGTGGGATAGAGAGATCTCTTTTAAAAAAGATATTTTCCCTGACGGAAGGGTGGGCTGCTGGAATCTTTCTCCTTCTTGAACAGGCAAAAAAACTCAAGATCCCTTCCGTGGATATTGAAAACGCCGCACCGCAGGTCCTGTTCGACTATTTTGCCTCTGAGATTTTTGAGAGAACCGAAAAAGAGGTCCAGAATGTGTTATTGCGGCTTTCAGTGATCCCGCGGATTTCCTCCTCCCTTGCCGAAGCGATTTGTGAAAGCCCGGCCGCGCCCGGTATCCTGAATAATTTATCAAAACGGAATTACTTTACGGTCAGGTTTGGGGAAAAAGAGTCGGTTTATCAATTTCATGCCTTGTTCCGGGATTTTCTTTTGCGCACCCTCCATAAAAGTCTACCCGCGGGATCGATCAAGGAGCTTAAGATACGCGCCGGGGAGCTTCTGTTTTCAGCCGGCCAGATTGAAAGCGCCGCCGATTTAATGATAGAAGCCGGGGATTGGAACGGTCTTGAATCGCTTCTTCATACCGTTGCCCCCAAATGGATTGAAACCGGGAGGTTTCAGAATCTTGAAAGGCTCCTCCGGGCCTTTCCTCCCGAACAACTTACTCGCCATCCCTGGCTCCTTTACTTTTTGGGAATCTGCCGTCTTCCTTTTGAAGGGCCAAAATGCCGGCCCTATTTTGAACAGGCATTCGATCTTTTTAATCAGATAGAAGATGTCTCCGGGCTTTACTTGAGCTGGTGCGGCATCATCGACACCTTTGGCATTGTCTGGGTTGATTTCAGACCGGTCGATTGTTGGATCAGCGCCTTTGACGATCTCCGGCAGAGATTTCCGGCTTTCCCCTCTCCTGAAATTGAAGCGCGAGTCACGTATGGAATCTTCTCGGCGTTAAGTTATCGAAATACGGGACACCCTGATTTTCTCAAATGGGCAGAACGGGCACGGTCGCTTTTATTTACTGTTTCTGATCTACAATTTCGGGCGATGATTTTCCGGGAATTGATGAATTATTATATCTGGGTGGATGGAAATATCGCGTCGGCTAAAGTTATCCTGGATGAAATGAAACCGTTCTTTCATGTCCCGGGGATCCCCCCCTTTGTGAAAATCATCTGGAATATCGCTGAATGCCACTATTATCTGGCATCGGCGGAAAGCCAGGCGTCCAGGGAAGCGGCAGAAAGGGTTCTTCAAATGACCGCCGAAATGGGGATTCATTTTATCGACGATCTCCTCTATTCATGGATGATCTGGGGAGCGGTAACGTCAAATCATTTGCAACTGGCCGGTGAGATTTTTTCCGGTTTATCAAAGAGTCTCAATCGTCTTCTGCCGCTGAATGTTTCCTTTTATCATACCTCCGCGGGACATCTTACCTTTTCAGAAGGGGACTATGTTTCAGCGCGGGAACATTTCCTTGCCGCGATCCCCGGATTAGAACAGGTCGGAATCCCGCTTGCGGTGATGCATAATCATGGCGCTCTTGCCCATGTTTATCTGGCAATGGGGGACATTCCTTCCGCGATGAACCATTTTAAAATTGTCAGGGCGATTGCAAGCGAAAAAGGGAGTCAGCAAGTGATGGGTTATATGGGGCCATTGACGGAGGCGGCCTTTGCGTTAAAAGAGGGGAATGAAACGGCGATTCCTGATCTTCTGAGGCGCGCCTTTTTCGCAGGGCGTAGCCGTCAGATTTACAATCCTCTCTGGAGTGAGCCCAAAGTTCTTTCAGAGTTATGCCTTCGTGCGCTGGAAAAAGGGATTGAGACGGACTATGTCCGGGAATTAATCAGACGGAGGGGTTTAACCGTTAATCCGGCCTCTCCGGGGAGCGATCTCTGGCCCTGGCGATTAAAGATCTACAACCTTGGCCGTTTTGCCCTGGAAATTGACGGAACGCCTCTTGAGTTTCAAGGAAGAACGCCGCGCAAGCCGCTGGAATTCCTGATGGTGTTGATTGCTCTCGGGGGGCGGAGCGTCCATCAAGAAAGACTGACCGAAATTCTCTGGCCCGATGTGGATGGCGATTCCGCGCACGAGGCCTTCGCTGTCAATCTCCGCCGGTTGCGCAAACTCCTTGGAGAGGAGAAGACGGTTTCTCTTCAGAATAAAACTGTTTCGCTTGATGAATCTCATGTCTGGGTCGATACCTGGGCGTTTGGGCGGCTAACCCGGCAGATCCAGGAAGAATGTTCCTATGAAACCCTTACCTGCTCTCTCTTTTCAAAGCTGAT
>JACQBY010000157.1 GCA_016201875.1 Nitrospirota bacterium | reverse complement strand
CTTTTTCTACAATCGCTTTGTAGAAACCGACTTCGATCGCCCCTTTGGTCCCCCCCCCCGCTCAGAACCATGGCATTTTTTTTATTCATCTCCCTCCCTTACGGGTTGTGAATGGAAATTTTTCGCGCAGGTTGCAGGCGGTTCATCGTCGCCATTCGATTGAGTGCGTTTAAATAGGCTTTGGCGCTGGCAATTAAAATATCGGTATCTGAACCATGACCGGCGGCCACTTTATCGTTTTCTTCCAGCTTGACCGTCACTTCTCCCTGAGCATCGGTCCCTCCGGTAATGGCCGATACCTGGTAAGAGAGAAGCTTCCCTTTATTCCGGGTTAATTTATCCAATGTTTTATATACCGCATCGACCGGGCCGTCCCCTTTTCCGATCTCTTTAATGACTTTTCCTTCCGTCTCCAGTTCAATGGTCGCGGTAGGGCTGACCTGCGTTCCGCTTTCGACATAGAGGCTCTTCAGCCTGAAATGCTCATTTTGCTTTGAAATTTCATCGCTGACAATGGCGTTTAAATCGTCTTCATAGACCTCTTTTTCTGGTCTGCCAGCTTTTTAAACCGTTCAAAGGCATGGTTGACCTCCTCGTCGTTCAGATCATACCCCATTTCCTTTAAACGGGACCTGAAAGCATGCCGTCCCGAATGCTTCCCCATCACGAGCTGGCTCTGGCCCAGGCCAACCGATTCGGGCGAGATAATTTCATACGTCGACTTTTCTTTTAAAAGTCCGTCCTGGTGGATTCCCGATTCATGCGCAAAGGCGTTGGCCCCCACGATCGCCTTGTTGGCCTGGACCTGCATTCCGGTAATCCGGGTCAGGAGGCGGCTGGTCTTCATGATCTCCTCTGTCTTCACCCGGGTATCGGCATCGTAGACTCCTCCCTTTGTCCTCAGCGCCATCACGACCTCTTCCAGAGAAGCGTTCCCTGCCCGCTCTCCTATCCCGTTAATCGTGCATTCGACCTGTCCGGCGCCGTTTTTAACGGCGGCCAGCGAGTTGGCCACGGCCAGACCGAGATCATTATGACAATGGACCGATATCACGGCACGCTGAATATTCCGGACATTTTCCCTGATCCCTTTAATCAGCGCGCCGAACTCTTCGGGAGTTGCAAAACCTACCGTATCGGGGATATTGATGGTCCCCGCCCCCGCATCGATCACCGCTTCTAAAACCGTGTAAAGATAGCCGGCATCTGACCGGGTGGCATCCATCGGAGAGAACTCGACATCTTCAACGTAAGATCTGGCTTTTTGTACCATCTGGACAGCCCGGGCTTTTGCCTCTTCCCGGGTCATTTTAAACTGGTGTTCCAGATGGATATCCGATGTCGATAAAAACGTGTGGATCCTTTTCCGGGGAGCGTCGGCAATGGCGGCGGCAGCGCGTTCGATATCCCCGGCCCTCGCCCTGGCCAGACTACAGATTACCGGCCCCTCGACCTCCCGCGCGATTCTCTGGATGGCCTCAAAATCTCCCGGAGAACTGATGGCAAACCCGGCCTCAATGATATCGACCCCCAGCTGGGCGAGCTGTTTGGCAATGGTCACCTTTTCTTCCACATTCATACTGCATCCGGGCGACTGCTCGCCGTCTCTTAAAGTCGTGTCAAATATCTTGATTGTTCTCATCGCTTTTTCCTTATCTAAAATAAAAAAACCTTCATTCATGTAAGGCCGTTCTCTCAGCCCTACAGGGACGAAGGTTTTCTCCGTGGTACCACCCTGTTTCAACGTCTCCAATCCTTAAGAGTCTACCGGTGAGGATGATGAGAAGCAACCCCGTCGTCGTCTTCATCGATATCGTCAAACTCTTCTTCGGGTTCAACCTCTTCTTTCTGTTTAGCCGTTTTTGAAAAAATGGCCTTTAACGGTCCGGCGACCGGCCCGGAAAGCGCATAAAGGACCACGATTGAAAATAGCATAATCTGGGGCTCGAGAGCAATCACTCCAAAAATCAACACGGCCCAGACCAGATATTGAAACGACCGCTTTGATTTAAAATTAACATCCTTGAAACTCCGGTATTTAATATTGCTGACCATTAAAAACGCCAGCAGGTAGGTCATGATCAGAATCAATACCGGCCTCACCTCGGCGCCAAGCCTTAAGATATGGCTATCCAGTATCACCATCATGGCAATGGTCGTCGCCGCCGCAGGAATCGGAAGCCCGTTAAAGTATCTGGGGTCCGAAGTGCTCGACTGGACATTGAACCGGGCCAGCCGTAGAGCGCCGCAAACGACAAAAAGGAAGGCCGCAATCCATCCCAGACGATTATACGAGTGGAGCGCCCAGGAATAGATCAGGAGGCCGGGAGCGAGACCGAATGAAATCAGGTCTGCCAGGGAATCATATTCCGTTCCGAAACGGCTGGTGGCTTTTGCCAGCCGGGCAACCTTGCCGTCGAGGGAGTCAAAAATGTTTGCCACAAGAATCGCGTATGCCGCAATGAGATATTCGGCGTTAAATACCGAAATAATCGCATAAAACCCGCTAAAGAGGTTCCCGGTGGTGAATAAGTTTGGAATTAAAAAAACGCCTTTTCGGACTCTGTTCATCTTGATCATGCCAACACTCCGATCGTCGTTTCTCCCGCGGCAACCTTTTGCTTCACTTTAACCAGGATTTTTGTCTCCTGCGGGAGATAAATATCGACTCTTGAACCAAACTTAATTATACCACATCGCTCGCCTTTAACCAGTTGATCCTGCTCTTTAACATAACAGATAATCCGCCTTGCAATCAGGCCTGCAATCTGGATAAAGAGGATTTTCTTCCCCCCTCCTGTCTCTAAAAGAATCGCATTTTGTTCGTTTTCAAGGGAGGCTTTTTCCGCATTGGCGGCGAAAAATTTTCCGGGCTGCCAGGCGACCCGGGTGACCTTTCCTGAGTAAGGAGCCCGGTTGACATGAACATTAAACACATTCATGAAAATACTGATCTTGACCGCCTTATCCTTTAAGAACCGCTCTTCCTGAACCCGATCGATCGAAATGATCTCCCCGTCGGCCGGGGAAAGGACCGCGCCCTCTTCCTGAGAACCTGTCCGGTTCGGGTTTCTGAAAAACCAGACGACAAAAAAAGTCAAAATACCGGAGAAAACCGTTAACGGAACCAGGCGGAGCGTATAAAAAAGGAGGGTGATCCCCAGGCCGATAAAAACATAAGAGAGGCCCTCAACCGCTATCGGGAACGCTCTAGTTTTTGTTTTTGTCAACGAGCCGTTCCTTTTTTAACCAGGGCATCATCTCGCGGAGCCGGCCTCCGACTTCTTCAATGGGATGGGCTTCCCCTTTTTTACTCAGGGCGTTAAAGACAGGCCGGTTGGCTTTATTTTCAAGAATCCATTCTCTGGCAAAAACCCCGCTCTGGATCTCTCCCAGAATTTTTTTCATTTCGGCTTTGGTCTCTTCGGTCACGATGCGCGGTCCCCGGGTCAGGTCTCCGAACTTGGCGGTATTGCTGATCGAGTACCTCATGTTCGAGATCCCCCCTTCATAAATCAAATCAACGATCAGCTTGACCTCATGGAGGCATTCAAAATAGGCCATTTCGGGAGAATACCCCGCTTCCGTGAGGGTTTCAAACCCTGCCATAATCAAAGCGGTCACGCCGCCGCATAACACCGTTTGCTCGCCAAACAGGTCGGTTTCGGTCTCTTCTCTGAAATTCGTTTCAATCACGCCGGCTCTCCCCGCGCCGATCCCTTTGGCATAGGCAAGGGCGATATTTTTGGTCTCCCCTCCCGGATCCTGGTGAATCGCGATCAGCGCCGGAACCCCGCTCCCTTTTAAATATTCGGACCGGACCAGATGACCCGGGCCTTTAGGAGCGACCATAAAAACATTCAGGTCTTTGCGGGGGACGATCTGGCCGAAATGGATATTAAAACCATGCGCAAACGCAAGATAAGCCCCCTCTTTGATAAAAGGGGCGATTTCGTTTGCATAGAGGTCCCCCTGAAGTTCATCCGGAGCGAGGATCATCACCATATCAGAGGTTTTGGCGGCATCACTGACCTTCATCGCTTTTAGGCCCGCCCGCTCCGCCTTTTCCCACGATTTTCCGGGTCTGAGGCCGACGACGACATTCACGCCGCTTTCTTTTAAATTATTGGCATGGGCATGCCCCTGGCTTCCGTAGCCGATGATGGCCACCGTTTTATTTTTAAGATTTTTTAATTCGCTATCCTTATCGTAGTAAATCTTCATGTCTTTTCCTTATTTTTTATTAATGATTAAATCTTACCTTGATGGTCTCGTAAAAACTCTGAAAAAGCAGTTTTCTGTCATTCCCGTGCAAACGGGAATCCAGTTTTTTAAAATAGTTATGTGTTTCCTAGATTCCCGCTTTCGCGGGAATGACGACTTCTTTACGAGAGCATCAACCTTCCGCCACCTTTTTCTCTTTTTGCACCAGCATTTTCGCTTCTTCTCTTGCAATGGCGACGCGGCCGGTGCGGACGATCTCTTTGATTCCAAGAGGGCGAAGGAGATTGATCATCGCTTCGATTTTTTTCACTTCTCCCGAAATTTCAACCGTATAGGTCGTCGGGCTTGAATCGATGATCCTGGCTCTGAAGATGTCGGTAATCCGGAGCGCCTCGGCCCTGTCATCGCCCCTTGCATGGACCTTGATTAAAGCCATTTCACGCTCGACAAATTCATTTTCGGTTAAATCGACCACTTTAATCACGTCAATCAGCTTGTTGAGCTGTTTGACAATCTGTTCGATGATCCGTTCGTCGCCATCGGTGACGATGGTCATCTGAGACATCGTCGGGTCGGTCGTCATTCCGACTGAAAGGCTTTCGATATTAAAGCCTCTTCCGCTGAAAAGCCCGGCGACTCTTGAGAGAACGCCAAATTTATTTTCCACCTGAATCGAAATGATCCGCTGCATGGCCTGCTTTCTATTATATTCAGGGGCCCGTCCGGTTGATTAAAACCATATGTCCGCTGTGGAATCGCTTCCAAAGCAAGCTCGGAGCCTCCAGATGCCCCCGAACCCCGCGCTCCGCACTGGCGAAGCCAGGTGCTACTCTTATATGGGCTTGCGTCGTTCCCTTAAATTTCTTTATATTATGCGGTTAAAATGGAATCGGGAGACTGCATACTGGCCGGTTTATCTTCGGAAACAGGCTTCGGGTCTTCAAAAACCATGGCATGGTTCGCCCCTCCCGCCGGAACCATCGGATAAACATTTTCATTCGGGTCTACGAGAAAGTCCATGATGACCGGTTTTTTTACTTTTAAAGCCTCGAGGATCACCCCTTCGACCTCTTCCGGCTTCGTTGCCCTGAGGCCGACGGCTCCGTAGGCTTCGGCCAGTTTGACAAAGTCAGGACTCTGGTCAAGGTAACTTGAAGAGTAGCGCTGTTCATAAAAGAGTTGCTGCCACTGCCTGACCATTCCGAGATACCTGTTATTCAGAATGGCGATCTTCACCGGAAGGTTTTCTATAACCGCGGTGGCCATTTCCTGAATATTCATCTGAATACTTCCATCTCCGCTGATATTGATGACCAGTTGCTGCGGGAATGCGGCCTGAGCTCCCAGCGCCGCCGGAAACCCGTACCCCATGGTCCCCAGACCGCCCGAACTCAGGAAGGTCCTCGATTGATTAAATTTAAAATATTGGGCCGCCCACATCTGATGCTGGCCCACGTCGGTGGTCACAATGGCATTCCCTTTCGTCAGCTCATAAATCTTTTGAATCACAAACTGAGGCTTGATGATTTGGGTATCCTGATGGAACTGGAGAGGCTTTTCTCTCTTCCATTCCTCGATCTGGTCAAACCATGGCTTTCTTGTCTCTATTAAATCGCCCTTTTCGATAAACGAATTCCGGAGGACCTCATTGAGTTCTTTTAATACCTGCCGGACATCGCCCACAATGGGGATATCGACCTTGAAATTCTTCCGGATCGACGTCGGATCGATATCGATATGGATCACTTCGCAATTGGGGGCAAATTCGGAAACTTTTCCGGTGACCCGGTCGTCAAACCTGGCTCCCACGGCAATCAGGAGATCGCAATCATGGACAGCCCAGTTGGCGCAGGCCAGGCCATGCATGCCGAGCATGCCGAGAGAAAGGGGATGCGTCCCCGAAAAAGCGCCCAGGCCCATCAGGGTCATGGTCACGGGAATCTGGGTCATTTCGGCCAGATCGCTGATCTCTTTATGGGCGTTTGAAAGGACCACTCCGCCGCCGACATAGAGGACCGGCTTTTTGGCTTTGCCAATGGCCAGCGCCGCCTGTTTGATCTGCCACTTGTTCCCCTGTACGGTCGGATTATAACTCCGGATCGAGACTTTATCGGGATATTTATAGTCAGTTTTGGCAAAAGTGACATCTTTGGGAAGATCAATTAAAACCGGACCCGGACGCCCCGTCGTGGCAATATAAAAGGCCTCTTTGATAATCTGGGCCAGATCTTTGACATCTTTAACCAGAAAGTTGTATTTTGTGCAGGGCCGGCTGATCCCGACAATGTCGGCCTCCTGAAACGCGTCATTCCCGATCATCTGGCTAGGGACCTGCCCGGTGATCACAACCAGAGGGCAGGAATCCATATAGGCGTTGGTTAAACCGGTCACCGTATTGGTCGCCCCCGGACCCGATGTCACAAGGGCTACGCCCGGTTTTCCGGTCGCTTTGGCATATCCTTCGGCCATGTGCATCGCCCCCTGCTCGTGGCGGGTCAAAATGACTTTGATATCTTTTTCATGGTAGAGCGCGTCAAAAATCCCCAGCACCACTCCGCCCGGAAGGCCGAAAATCGTATCCACCCCTTCTTTTTTCAGAGACTCGATTAAAATTTGGGAACCTGTCAGTTTCATCAGAAAACCCTTTATTTCACTTTATCATTTAATAAGATTTTTTCGGAGCTATTTTATTTTATCTTCTGCAGGTAAAAATAGCCTATTTTTCAACAAATTAGCATAGTTTAAGGATCTCCGTCAACATCAAAAACGGATCTGTCTGGCCGTTAATAAGGGCCATGGGCGCCGTTCTTGATTTTCAGGTCGGTTAACGGCTTTCGATTAAAAGGAGGTTGGGGTTTTCGATATGCTCAATGACGGTATTTAAAAAACGGCCGGCGTAGGCGCCGTCTATTAAACGATGGTCGAATGAAAGAGAGAGAGGGGCTATTTTCCTGACCGCCACCTCTCCGTTTCGGATCACCGGCTGGTCTTCGATCTTTCCGATACCGAGGATGGCGGCTTCGGGGTAGTTGATGATGGGCGTTCCGTACATGCCGCCGATAACGCCGTAATTCGTCAGGGTAAAGGTGCTCCCCTTCAGGTCTTTTAAATCGATGGTCCTCGAAGCGGCCTTCCGGGTTAATTCGGCCAGTTCTTTTGCCAGTTCAAGAATGCTTTTTTTGTCCGCATTTTTGATGGCAAACACCATCAACCCGTCGGGAGTATCGACAGCAATTCCAATATGGTAATACTTCTTTAAAACAATCTCCTGGCGGGATTCATCCAGACTTGAGTTTAAATAGGGGTATTGCTTCAGCCCGGCAATGACCGATTTAATGATAAAGGGCAAAAAAGTCAGCTTTAAACCCTGCTTCTCGATGGACGGCTTTTCCTGCTCCCTGACCTCCTGCAGACGGGTCATATCGGCTTTGTCCATGAAGGTCACATGAGGGATTTTTTGCGCCGACTCGCTGACCAGCTTTGCCTGCGCCCTTTTGACCCCCCGAAAAGGGACCCGTTCAACATCCCCATCGGCCTTTATCAGGGCTTCAGCCGGTTTTTCCTTCGCCTCAAGACCCCGGGTCTGGTCCTGGAGATCCTCTTTCCGGATTCTTCCGTCCGGCCCGGTCCCTTTGACTCCGGTTAAATCAATTCCCATTTTTTTGGCCAGGGCCCGGACCGATGGAATCGCCCGGACCCTGCGCGCCCCGGGTTTCTGGCCCAGGCCTTCGAGGTTCGAGGTTCGAGCTTCGGCCTCTTCAGGAACTTCATCCGGCGCTTCTTCAAGAATGCCAACCACCGAACCGGAATCTTTTTTTGCTTCTTGGAATTCGACCAGCACATCCCCGACTTTGATCAGTCCCCCCTCTTTGCCATGAAGGGCTTTAACCCTCCCCGCATAGGGCGAGGGGATGGGAACGATCGCTTTATCGGTTTCAATCTCGACAAGGATCTGGTCGACCTTGACCTCTGATCCTTCGCGGATATGCCATTTGACAATTTCCCCTTCGGTAATCCCTTCCCCGAGATCTGCAAACTTGAATTCCCTGGCCATGAAAATGTCCTCTATCATTAAATCTTAGTAGCGAAGGGTTTGATAAATCGCGGCGGTAATTTTCTCGGGAGACGGGAGATAAACCTGCTCCATCTTCGGAAGGGGAATGGGGGTATTGAACCCGGCCACCCTCAGAACGGGAGCTTCCAGATACAACAGGGCCTTCTCCTGAATGATCGCGGCGATTTCCCCTCCCAGCCCCCCTTTTAACGGCGCTTCATGGACGACGATCCCCCGCCCGGTTTTTTCAATCGAAGAGAGGATTTTGCCGGTATCCATCGGATAGAGGGTTCTCAAATCAATCACCTCGGCTTCAATACCCTCTTTTTTAACCGCTTCGGCCGATTTCAGAGCGGTATGGACCATCGCCCCCCAGGCAATGAGGGTGATATCTTTTCCGCTCCTTGCGATGCGGGCTTCTCCCAGAGGGATCGGATCATCCCCCTTCATCTCTTCTTTTATCGAGCGGTAAATGCGGGCCGGCTCTAAAAATAAAACCGGGTCGGGGTCCCGGATGGCCGATTTTAAAAGGCCCCTGGCGTCGGACGGGGTAGAGGGGACAACCACTTTGATCCCCGGCGTATGGTAAAAATAAGCCTCTGAACTTTCAGAATGATGTTCGGGGGCGTGAATGCCTCCGCCATAAGGGGTCCGGATCACCAGCGGGCAATGATAACGCCCTTTGGTCCGGGTTCTTAACCGGGCGGCATGAGAAATAATCTGTTCCATCGCGGAGTAAATAAAACCTAAAAACTGGATTTCGGCCACGGGAGTCAATCCATAGGCGGCCATTCCGATTGCCGCTCCGATAATCCCCGTTTCAGACAGGGGGGTATCGATCACCCGTTCCCCGCCAAAACGGTCAAGGAGGCCCAGGGTCGCCCTGAAGACGCCGCCGTCTTTTCCGACATCTTCCCCCATCACCACCACGCCGGGATCGCGCTCCATCTCTTCGGACAGGGCAAGGTTTATGGCCTGCACAAGGGTCAGTTTTTCCATCGGTTTGCCTTTCACGAAGATTGCCGTGAAATCTTCTAAAAACTACTCCTTCGGCGGAGAAAGAAGGTTTTGTTTCTGCTCAATCAGATCAGGGGTCGGTTTCTCAAAAACATAATCGAATATTTCTCCCGGATCCACAGGGGGCATCGCCTCGTATTCCGTCACGGCGTTTAAAACCCGATTCATGCTGTTACGGGCAACCTCTTCTTCAAAGGCCGGGGTCCAGATTTTTGTCTTTTCCATGTAGATTTTTAACCGGAGAATGGGGTCTTTTCCCTCCCATCCTTTAACCTCTTCGGGGGAGCGGTAACGCGAAGCGTCATCTGCGGTGGTATGGTCGCTCATCCGGTAGGTCACCGCTTCGATAAACGTCGGTCCGCCCCCTCTGCGGGCTTTTTCCAGAGCCTCCTTCGTCGTTTGAACCATCCCGAATATATCGTTTCCGTCAACCTGTATGCCGGGAAAACCATAGGCGATCGCTTTTTGCGCCAGCGTCTGAGAAGCGGTTTGCCTCGCCCGGGGGACCGAAATGGCCCATTGGTTATTCTGGCATAAAAAGACCACCGGAAGTGAAAAGACCCCCGCCATATTCATCCCTTCATGAAAATCCCCCTTGGAGGTCGCGCCATCTCCAAACGTCACCAGCACTGCTATCGGGTCTTTTTTAATTTTAGCCCCCCAGGCGGCGCCTACCGCATGGGGAATGTGGGTCCCCACCGGAATAGCAATCGGAAAATCGTTCTGGCCGGGGGGAATGGCATTCCCCCGTTCATCTCCCGCCCAATAGAGAAAAAGGTTTTTACCAGGAAGCCCCCTCATCATTGAAATCCCGATATCCCGAAAGGCCGGAAACCACCAGTCCGAGGCCTGAAGGGCCAGGCCGGCACCGATCTGAACCGCTTCCTGCCCTCTGATGGAAGCATAGGTCCCGAGCCTTCCCTGCCGCTGTAAATTCAGAGCTTTTTCATCAAAAAGGCGCGCAAAAACCATCGACTCATAAAACTGCCGGATCTCTTTTTCCGTAAAATGGGGTAACAGGGAGGGGTCAGCTTCTCCCGCCTCATTTAAAATTTGAATAAAATCAATATTAAATTGACCCACAGATTTTTTAGGCATCTTTCACCCTGTTTCATTGATATGTCATTCAATTAAATTAGAGTATATCATAAAATTTTACTTTACCCATTTGGCCCTGGTTTATTTATTCAACCATTTATTAAAACCCGGCGTTTTGGGTATTGACACGTTTTTAGATTTCGGGTAGAGTAATCCGAAATTCTCTCTTTGCTTCTATTTTTAATTCAAAACCAATATTTTTTTATTCAACCGGGTGGGCCTTATGAATAAGAAAAACATTTTCAGTTTCTCCCTTGTCCTGATTGCCGCAGCCTCTTTTATTACCATATTAAGCCTGTTAACCACAACAAAATCAAGCCAGGCGGAATACGGCGATATTACCCTTAATCATTATGCCGAAAAAGCCGGAATGCCTCCGGTGATTTTTCCGCACTGGTTTCACAGGATCCGCTTTAAATGTAAAGTCTGCCATCCGAATATTTTTGAAATGAAACAGGGCGCAAACGATGTGACCATGGTCAAGATCGTCAAGGGAGATTTCTGCGGGAAATGTCATAACGGACGAATTGCCTGGCCGCCGATTTATTGCGACCGGTGCCATTCCGGAAAGAGCGATGTGGTCATTCCCAAAGCAAGAGGGTTCGTTAAATAAACTAATCGGTCATCATTTTCGTTCCGGTCCTGGCTAAAATTAAGGATGATTTCCCATGATGAATAAAAAAGAATTTTCCAAAACAAGTCTCATTGTCGCCGGGCTTTTTACCCTTTATTCCTGTTCATGGTTTCAAACCCAAAAGGTTTCTGAAACACCCGCTCCTCCTCCTGCGGTGGAGCAGACTGAAGCTAAAAAAGAGGCTCCGGCGGCTCCTAAAGAACAACCTGTCGAGGCGCCGGCCCCTCCTGTCGAGGCACCCGCTCCTGCTCCTGCCCCGTCGGCGCTTTCAACGCCACCGGTTGAAACAAAAACCGAACCGGCAAAATCCTCCGCAGAAAAATCTAATGCCGGATCAAATGAGGTGGATTATTCGCACATCACCCTCCCTCCCGGCCCCGATGAACGCCCTTTAACAAAAGAGGAAGTGTCTAAAATACCTCCCTCGGAAGCGATATATTTAAGCGGACGGGGTGTGATGGCTGGAAAAGGGGACCCCAACCATCCTCCGGGTGATGCAAACCAGGCTGGCCGCGCGAAGCATCCCCTTGCTCTTGAAGTTTCAGATCTTCCCAAAGACCAATATGGCCTGGTCAACTGGGCCGATGCCTTAAGGCAGGGGAAAATTACCCCTAAACCTTCATTAAACCCTGAAGAAGCGGACATGCCCCCTTTTGATCTCTCTTTTGATATCCCCACAAAAAGTAATTTCATGCCCAATGTGCTTTTTCCTCATAAAATTCATACCATGTGGTTAGCCTGCACCAATTGCCATCCCCAAATTTTCATGATGAACCATGCTGAAAATAACAAAATCATGACGATGCCCAAAATTGCATCGGGAGAATATTGCGGACGCTGCCATAACCGGGTGGCGTTTCCTCTCAGCGACTGCCTCAGATGCCATGTCATCCCCAAAGAGGGTGATAAATATGAGGGGAATGTCTTTCCGGGCGCCGGAGATGTCAGCATGGAACTCTGCGGAAACAAGGGTACCGGATGTCCCGCTTCAATTGCTCCTCCAAAATAAGTTTCATTGAGAAAATCTGTGATATACTTGTTTTTAAACTGGAACAAGTAGACCTTTTCATGATTATTTTTCTTTTCTTTTTGAGTTTAATCCTTGGCCCTTTGCCGGTGTATGGAGCAGAATCGCCATCGTATGACATTCAAATCCCGCCGGACGCCTATAAATTCATACCGGACAAATTAACCATCAAAGCAGGGGATTCCGTCCGCTGGCATAATAACAGCGATCGGAAACATGTTCTTTCATCCGTTCCGGGCTCCGGAAATTCCGATGAGCTTGAAATTTTTTCGGATGAGTTTCATCCCGGGACGATTTATTCCCATACGTTTAAGGAACCGGGAGAATACCCCTACTTCTGTTATATCCATAATAAAATGACCGGGATCATCACCGTTCGGGGGAAAGATCAATAAATTTGAAAAATGCCTTTCTTAAATTTTTCATTTTACCCCTTCTTATAACGGGGCTATTATCGTGCGTTCACCCTGAAACGGCCCCATCAGACCGCCAGCAAGATTTAGAAAAGCTTGTTGAAAAATCAACTCAGCAAAAAGAGACACTTTCTGAAGATGCTCACCCGCTGGCCTTTGATTATTTACCAAAAGCAAAACAGGGATATGTCGATTGGGTGGAGGCCCTCCGCCAGGGGATTATCCATCCCAGAGAGAACCTGACCGGCGATCCCAACGTTCCGACGATGCCTCCTCTCGACTTTAACATCATCTTTCAGGCTAAAGGGGACATCCCGGACGTCGTTTACCCCCACCGGCCTCACACAGAGTGGCTCGACTGCAGGAATTGCCACCCCGGAATCTTTAAAATGCAAGCCGGGTCGAATCCGGTAACCATGGAAAAAATCATTCAGGGAGAGTTTTGCGGAAGATGCCATGGAAAAGTGGCTTTCCCCTTAAGTGATTGCACCCGGTGTCATTCTAAGCCGAAATCCTGATCAGGTTTGTTTCCTCTCTTGCTGTTTTATAGTGAACCATGGATCAGATGCCAGGACTATCCAGGAATATCCTCTTCTTTTTCTCTTTTCTCCTGTTCGTTTCATTTCCGGCCCATGCTGAGAATTGGGCCTCCCTCACAGAAAATTTAAACCGAAAATTCATTCCGATGCCCGATACCCTCTCAAGCCGGCACGCCCTTTCTCCGGCAATGGCGTTCTGGAAAGGAGACCTCTATGTCGCCTGGACCGAACCGGATGAGCATGGCATCCACCAGACCTACATCAAAAAATTAAAAGAAGGAAAACCCTGGGAAACTTTCGGCAAAAGCCAGAACAGAGACCGGACGGTCCCTTCGGCCTTCCCGTCTCTTGGTTCAAATGGAAAAACGCTCTTTCTCAGCTGGGTAGAAAAAAACAATGCGAATATCTCTCAACTCTATGTCAAAGAATGGACCGGGTCAGAGTGGGTCTTTCTCGAAAATTCGCTGAACATGAACCCTGACAGAGAAGCGCGAACGCCGTCCCTGGCTTTCCAGGCCGAAACTCCTTATATTGCCTGGAGCGAGTCGGGTGAAAAAGAGTGGTCAAAGCTCTATGTGAAACATTGGGACGGAAAATCCTGGATTTCCGACGGCCCGGGGTTCGGTCTGGAAGAACGGAGGACCACCCTGAAACCAGCATTGATCTTCGAAGGGAAAACGGGCCACCTGGTCTGGCCCGAAGCGGGCGACTCCAGGGTGTTTCAGATTCTCCATGCGAAACTTGAAAACGGGAAATGGTCGCTTGATTCAAAACCATTAAACCATGATCCAATGATGCAGGCGTTTAATCCTTCCCTTTCCCTCTTCAAGGGAACTCTTTACCTGGCTTTCCAGGAAAAAAAACCGGAAGGGGATTTTAAGCTTCAGCTCAGACATTTAACTCCCGGAGGGTGGGAGGATGACGGGAGTAAAATCCCCGATAACCGGTTAAAAATCTTTAACCCGGTTTTAGCCTCCGTCAAGGAATTCCTTTTTATCGCCTGGGAAGAATGGGATGCCCTGGGGAATCCCCGAATCGCCGTGGCGTCTCTTTCTTCCTCCGGAAACATAAAAGTCGAAGCTCCCTTAAATGAAAGTCTCGATCATTTTGGGTTAAATCCCGTTTTGCTTTCAGAAGATCACCGGGCTTTTCTTGCCTGGAAAGAAAATAATGCCGAAGGGCTCTATCAAATCCGGATAAAAAAATATGCTCCCTGAAGGGATAAAAATCCGTTTTTTCTTTTTTCTATTCCTGATGATGGCCGCCGGCGGATGTTCGATGGCTCCGTTTAATCCGGTTTTTCCTAATGATCAGCCGGCCCAATCGCTCGCTTTAGAATATCTCCCCAATACGCCTGCGGGGTATGTGGACTGGGTTAAAGCGCTCCAGCAGGGGCCGATTCATCCTAAAGACTCCCTCGATCCCGCCGCCCCGGCCTCCAAACCTTTTGACCTCAACATTGTTTTTAAAATCGACCGCCGTTATCCTCTCAGAGATGTTGTGTTTCCCCATTATCCCCATACGCAATGGCTCGATTGCATCAATTGCCACCCGGCCATCTTCCTCCCAAAGGCAGGGGCAAATCCGGTCTCCATGCAGAGGATCTTTAAAGGGGAGTTTTGCGGAAGATGCCATGGAAAGGTCGCCTTCCCCCTGTATGACTGCGGAAGATGCCATTCCGGCCAAAAATCGACCCTGATCCGTTGATAAAGGGACATTTGCTGCGTTCTTCGCCTTTCGGGCTCCTCAACGTACCCATTCCGTACGCCTGCGTCGCCCTCAAGGCTACGGCCTTGCATCTGCCCCCTTCTCAACGGCCAAGGTTTTCCGTTTAAATTAAGGGCGCTATCGTGTATACTACGATTCCACATGAGTCAGGGAAACCTTTATATCGTACCCACGCCCATTGGAAATCTGGAAGATATCACGTTGCGGGCCTTGCGTATTTTAAAAGAGGTCGATGTCATCGCATCGGAAGATACCCGGCATACCCAGCAGCTTCTGACGCATTTTCAAATATCAAAGGTGTTAACCAGTTATCATGATTTTAATAAAGAAGCCAGGGTACCCCTCTTGCTTCAGGTCTTAAAAGAAGGACGGCATGTCGCCCTGGTCAGCGATGCCGGAACCCCCACCATATCTGATCCCGGATATTTATTGATCAATCAGGCAATTGCCCATGGGATTAAGGTGATCCCGCTGCCCGGACCCTCTGCGTTTTTAACCGCTCTCTCCGGATCGGGACTCCCGACCGATGCGTTCACTTTCTACGGGTTTTTGCCCCGGAAAAAAGCCGCCCGGTTAAAACTGATGGACGGACTGAAAGAGGATAAGAAGACCCTGATCTTTTTTGAATCGCCCCACCGGATCGTGGCGGTTCTCGAAGAGTTCTTTTCGGTTTTCGGAGAGCGCCGGGTAGTCATTGCCAGGGAATTGACAAAAAAATTTGAAGAATTGATCTATGGAACCCTGGGTGAAATCACCAAAAAAAAATGGTCTGTTAAAGGTGAAATCACCCTCTTAATCGAAGGCGCCCGGAAAAAAATGAAAACTCCGGCGGGCCCAATTGAAGAAGGAGCCCCTTGAAGAATAAGACATTCTGCATAATAGCCTCTATTATTTTCCTCATGCCTCTCTTCCTGCCACCGGCCTCTCTGACGGCGGAGGAACCGAAATTAACCGTTGTGACGACCCTGCCGGTCTTAAAAGATTTTGTCGAACAGATCGGTCAAAGCCGGGTTGCCGTGACCACCCTCTTAACCGGAATGGAAAGCGAGCATACCTATACGCCGAAGCCGGGCGATATTCTTGCTGTCAAGAAGGGGCAGGTGCTGGTACAGATCGGTCTCGGGCTGGAAGTCTGGGTTCAGGGGCTGATTGCCAATGCGGAAAATCCCGGCCTCTTGTTGATTACCACCTCCCACGGCATTCCGCTCATCCGGGAAGAAGAAAAACAGATTGAAGACCCCGACCATGGGAACCACGAAGGGGGGAACCCCCATGTCTGGCTCGACCCCGAAAACGCGAAAAGCATGGTACGGCTCATTACCGACGGACTCATAAAAAAAGATCCTGCCGGAAAAGAATTTTATCTGAAGAACCAGGGGCGCTACCTGATGCAGCTGGACGAAATGGAAAAGCGCCTGCAGGGCGAAGTGAAAAATCTCCAGTATAAAACCATCATCACCCAGCACCCTGCATGGCCCTATTTTGCGAGGCGGTTCGGTTTTAAAGTGGCGGGCAATATCATTGCCCAGGTCGGGTCGGAACCCTCGGCCAAACAGATTGCGGCGCTGACCCGGCTGATTCAAAAAGAACATATCCGGGTGATCATCGCGGAACCTCAGCTCAGCAATAAAATCCCCCAGACCCTCGCTTCAGAAGCAGGAGTGGCGCTCATCACCCTCTCTCCGCTCACCGGAGCGATCCCAGGGACTGACACCTATATCTCATTGATTGAATACAACGTCCATGAAATCATTAAAGCGGTCCGGGACAAATAGAATGAACCTGCAAACAGTCCAGGCGGCTCCGCCGCTCATCCATTTTAACCATGCCACCTTAGGTTATACCAGAGATCCCGCCCTGATCGATCTTTCGCTTGAAATCAGAGAGGGGGAGTTCATCGGGATCATCGGCCCCAACGGGTCTGGGAAAACAACCTTTTTAAGGGCGATCCTCGGGCTGATCCTCCCACGGTCCGGAAGCGTGCAGATATTTGACTGCGATTGCGCAAAACTGCAATGCCACCATCGTTCCAGAATCGGCTATGTTCCCCAGAAAGATTCCGTCGACCCCCATTTTCCCATTACCGTGTATGAAACGGTTTTAATGGGGCGGTACAGTTCGCTCGGCCTCTTTAAAAGACCGGGCGCCCGGGACCGCGAGATCGTGATGAACGCCCTTGAAAATGTCTCGATGATGCCGTTTAAAGACAGGCCTCTGGGGAACCTTTCGGGGGGAGAGCAGAGACGGGTCTTTATTGCCAGAGCGCTCGCCCAGAACCCTCAGATTCTCCTGCTCGATGAACCGACCACCGGCATCGACTCTCCGACCTCGCATTCGATTATCGAACTAATCCGGAAGCTCCACAGAGAGTTGAAATTAACAATTATTTTCGTCACCCATGAAATCAATACGATCAGCCCCTATATCGACCGGCTTGTTCTTTTAAATAAAAGATTGGTCGCCTGCGGAAAGCCGGGAGAAATCCTGGTGAAGGAGATCCTCGCCCAGGTCTATGGAAAAGAGGTGATGATCCTCGAGCGGGAAAGGGGCGCCTACGTCATCATGGAGGACCACCATGGCTGAGCTTTTCCAGTACGAATTTATGCAGCGGGCGCTCCTCTCATCGGTCATCATCGGCACCCTTTGCTCCATTATCGGGGTATTTGTCATTTTAAAAGGGCTCTCTTTTATCGGGGCGGGAACTTCTCACGCGGCGTTTGCCGGAGTGACCCTCGGATAT
>JACQBY010000152.1 GCA_016201875.1 Nitrospirota bacterium | reverse complement strand
TTGAATATCTTGCGCCGCCGCATCGATATCCCGATCGAGAGAAAACTGGACGGTGATCTGGCTGATCCCCATCCCGCTCGTCGACGTCATCGAATCAATTCCGGCAATAGTCGAGAACTGCTTCTCCAGAGGAGTCGCCACCGAAGAAGCCATCGTCTCGGCGCTGGCTCCCGGCAAATTGGCGGAGACTGAAATGGTAGGAAAGTCGACATTGGGGAGTTCGCTGACGGGAAGCGCCCTGTAGCCGATCACGCCAAAGAGAAAAATGCCGGCCATCAGCAGGGTGGTCATTACCGGTCTGCGTATGCAAATCTCAGGGATGTTCATTTTTGAGTTTCTTTGGAGTTTGCCGGAAGTCCGGAATTTCTGATCTCCACTTTTGATCCCGGAATGAGGCGGAGCTGTCCGTCGGTTACCACCTGATCCTCCGGCAGGATCCCTTTTTCAATGACCGTTTCGTTCTCCATTATTTTTCCGACGGTCACCGGGCGGGGTTCTACCGTCAAATCCGGTTTCACCACAAAAATAAACGGCCCCGCCTGCCCGGTCTGTACAGCCTGCGAAGGGACCACGACCCGGTTGTCCTGCTTCGCCACCGTCAGTTTGACATTGATAAACTGGCCGGGCCACAGCGCCTTATTTTGATTAAAGAAGAGTCCCTTTAATTGAATGGTCCCGGTCTGCAAATCGACCGAATTGTCGACAAAAGCAAGTTCTCCCACAGCCGGCGAGGCCTCTTTGCCGGGAACCGCCGCTTCAACTTTTAAACTCCCGGAAGCCATATATTTTCTGATGTCGGGGAGATATTGTCCCGGCACTGAAAAAGAAACAAAAATCGGGCGAACCTGATTGATCACCACCAGGCTGAGGTCATTCGCTTTGACCACATTCCCCTCATGGACCAGAAGGTTCCCGGTAATGCCATCTATCGAAGAGCGGATGAAGCAGTATTCAAGCTGGAGCTTCGCATTTTCAACAGCCGCCTCATCCGCAAGGACCGTCGCATCGAGGGTCTCTGAATTGGCATGAATCTGTTCGTATTGTTCCTGCGCCACATACCCGTTCGTGACGAGTTCTTTGTACCGGATCGCTTCCCGCCGGGCATTTTCAGCCTGCGCCCTGTCCCGGGCAAGATTCGCTTCGACCTGTTTGAGCTGAACTTCAAAAGGGCGGGAATCGAGCGTAAAGAGAAGATCTCCTTTTTTCACGAATTGCCCCTCTTTGAAAGAGACTCTGGTCAGAGTCCCCCCCACCTGGGCTTTGACATTGACGACCGAATAAGCCTGACCGTTCCCGATGGCGCGGATTTCAACCGGAACCGACTTCTGAATGGCCCGTCCTGTAACAACAGGGACCGGCGGAGTTCCTCCCTTCGGCCCCTTGCCGGCCGGCTGACCGGTGGTAGGATTTGAGCAATTTGAAAAAATTAAAAAAATAATCGGGACTAAAAAAACCTTTTTCATCGTTTGATAAAGCCTCAAGTGCGAATGAACTTACGGGTTAGAAGGCGATGGAGATTCAGACCGGGGAAATTCATAGATAATTTCCCCTTCTTTCGTCAGGTCGAGCTGCTGCCTGGCAAGACTTTCGATCTGCTCGGGATCGGAGCGGAGGGCATCGGCTTCTTTTTTGAGGCCGGCATTTTCACGGGTTAACTGACGAATGTCATTTTTCATCTGCTGATAAGATTTTCGCATCGCCAGATAATGGGGCAAATTGACCTCTCCAAAAAGAAACAGGAACAAAAGGTAGCCGAGGACCCCCGCCGTAGCGAGGTAGAGCTTCTTTTTTCTCTTTTCATTAACGGCTTCTATCTGCCGCCGGGAGAGATTGGGGGTCATACCTTCATTCCTGAGGCGTTCTATAAATTATAAAATACAGAGGAACCATCGTACCTTGCCGAGTCGCCCAGATCTTCTTCGATCCTTAACAGCTGGTTATATTTTGCCACCCGGTCTGTTCTCGACATCGAACCGGTTTTAATCTGCCCGGCGTTGACAGCCACCACAAGGTCGGCGATCGTGGTATCTTCGGTTTCCCCCGACCGGTGGGAGACAATGGCCGTATACCGGGCTTTCTTGGCCATCTCAATCGCTTCGAGCGTTTCGGTCAGGGTCCCGATCTGGTTCAGCTTGATCAGAATCGCATTCCCGATCTTTTCGGATATCCCTTTTTTAAAGATTTCGGGATTGGTCACAAAAATATCATCCCCCACCAGCTGGATTTTCTTACCGAGACGTTCTGTCATGATCTTCCACCCTTTCCAGTCTTTTTCGGAAAGGCCGTCTTCAATCGATACAATGGGGTATTGATCGGTCAGGGCTTCGTAATACCGGACCATCTCTTCCATCGTTTTGTCCTTTTTCTCCGCTTTCAGGCGATACTTCCCCTGATGAAAAAGTTCGCTTGCCGCGACATCGAGGGCCAGAGCAATATCTTTGCCCGGCTTATACCCCGCTTCCCGGATCCCCTCCATGATCAAATCAAGGGCTTCGGCATTTGACTTGAGGTTCGGAGCAAAACCCCCTTCATCCCCGATTCCGGTCGAATGCCCTTTTTTCTTTAAAATCTCCTTTAATTGATGAAACACTTCAGATCCCATTTGCACCGCTTCCGAAAGAGAGGCCGCCCCTGCCGGCATAATCATAAACTCCTGAATATCGAGATTATTGTCGGCATGAGCCCCGCCATTTAAGATATTCATCATTGGAACGGGCATCAGCTTTGCTCCGGCTCCGCCGATATACCGGTAAAGGGGGAGGCCCGTCTCCAGGGCGGCGGCCCGGGCAACCGCCAGGGATACTCCGAGAATGGCATTGGCCCCCAATCTGCTTTTGTTCGGAGTCCCGTCGAGGTCGATCATGATCTGATCGACGAAAATCTGGTCCCGCGCTTCGATCCCCAAAAGTTCGGGACCGATCTCTTCATTGATATTCATAACCGCTTTCAAAACCCCTTTTCCTTTAAAACGGCCTTTATTTTTATCGCGAAGTTCTACCGCTTCTCTCTCTCCGGTAGACGCTCCCGACGGGACAGAGGCTCTCCCGATCACGCCGCTTTCAAGGGTCACTTCCACTTCAATCGTCGGATTGCCTCTGGAGTCGATAATTTCCCTCCCGTAGGCATACATAATCTCGCTCATTTAACTTCCCTTTCTATTTATTAACGGTCTTATAATAATATTGACATATTTAGGCACAATAGACTGTTTCCTGGATTCCCACTTTCGTGGGAATGACAAAGAGAGGTTTCCGGATTTGCACAGATCCGTCATACCCGTGCAAACGGGAATCCAGTGTTTTTCAAACGGTTATTAGTTTCCTAGATTCCCGCTTCCGCGGGAATGACGACTCTTAAAATTATAACTCTTTTCTGATTTCGCCGGAAAACTCCCACCCGGTCTGATGCTTATGGCAGCGGGAGCACTCTTTCCCTGCCACCTTAAAAGGGCTGTGGGCTTTAACTGTCTTTCGAAGTTCCAGGTTATGGCATTTCAAACAGAATGACCCGGGGACCTTCGCAATAAAAGGCCCCTTTAACTCTTTATCGCTCAACGTAAAATGTTCTATCAGCTGGCCAAAGCCTCTGATCTCGGCTTCGACAACCCCCCGTACGCCCGCCCCGGAATGGCAGTGCATGCAGTTCGGATGCGATTTTTCCGCCCCCGAAGAAATCCATCCGTCGTAAGGGCGGTTCATTTCATGACAGGAATTGCAAAATGCCGGGTGGTTTTCCAAAACCCTCCCCCCGGCCGCCAGAGAGGCCATGAACCCGGTAAAAATTAAAAACCCGAAGAAGACTTTCTTCATTCCCTCCGTCAAGACCCTCTTTTTTTATCCCCGCGATTAAGAGGGGGTTTTTAGTTTTTTAAAAAGCAGTTCGTTTAACTTAACAGGATTGGCCTTTCCTCCTGAGACTTTCATCACCTGTCCGACGAAGAAACCGAACAGCTTTTCCTTCCCTTTCCGGTATTGCTCGACATTTTCAGGGCTTTCTTTCATCACCCGGTCGATCAGAGAAAGGATCGATTCGTCATCGCTGATCTGAAGAAGCCCTTTTTCTTCGACAATGGCCCGGGCGTCTTTTTTGGTTTTCAGCATCTCCTCAAAAACGGTTTTGGCAATTTTCCCGCTGATGACCCCTTTGTCGATCAATTCGATCATCCCCGTGAGCTGTTCCGGAGAGAGGGGAATCTCCTCCTCATTGAGAAGGTCGCCCATAATCCAGTTGCTGATCGCTTTCGGCTGATGATAAAGTGAAACGCAGGCTTCAAAGAAATTGGCGATTTTTTTGCTCTGCGTCAAAACGGAAGCGTCATAAGGGGGAATGTCGTACTCCAGGACAAACCTCTCTTTTTTAGCTTCGGGGAGCTCGGGAAGGGTCTTTCTGATCTCTTCAATCCATTCGGAAGAAATTTTGACGGGAACCAGGTCCGGTTCGGGAAAATAACGGTAATCATGCGCCGATTCCTTGGAGCGCATCGGCACGGTCACCTGTTTCTGGGTATCCCACAACCGGGTCTCCTGAATAATCCTCCCCCCCTCTTCGAGGACCTGTTCCTGGCGCTTGATTTCAAAATCAATCGCCTTTTGAACAAACCGGAAAGAATTGATATTTTTTAATTCTGTCCGGGTCCCAAACGCCGCCTGGCCCGCGGGGCGGATAGAGACATTGGCATCGCATCTGAAACTCCCCTCTTCAAGGTTTCCGTCGCAGACTTCCAGATAGACCAGAATATTCCGGAGTTTTTTTAAATAGGCCGCCGCCTCTTCGGAAGAGCGGATATCGGGCTCGGAGACAATCTCCATAAGCGGCACGCCGGTCCGGTTCAAATCGACGTAGCTGGCGTCTTCGATCCCTTCGTGAATATTCTTTCCCGCGTCTTCTTCGAGATGAATCCGGGTGATCCTGATTTTTTTACCCTCCCCGTTGACCTCGATTTCAATTCTGCCTCGTTCGGCAAGGGGCAATTCAAACTGAGAAATCTGGTACCCCTTGGGGAGGTCGGGATAAAAATAATTCTTTCTGGCAAACTGGTTGAGAGGCCCGATGGTGCAGTGGGTGGCCAGGGCTGTTTTCATCGCAAATTCCACCACTTTTTTATTCAGGACCGGAAGGACTCCCGGCATTCCAAGGCAGACGGGGCAGGTTTGCGAGTTGGGCTGGCTCCCGAATGAGGTGCTGCACCCGCAAAAAATTTTCGACCGGGTCAGCATCTGGGCATGGACTTCTAATCCGATTACCGCTTCGTACTTTGTGGCCATTCTTTCACCTGATGATCAACGATTATAGGTTTGGTTTCTGGTTGTGAAATCCCGACGCCTGTTCATACGCATACGCCAGATTCAACAAAGTCGATTCCCCGAAATAACGCCCCATGATCTGAATCCCTATGGGGAGACCGGTTGAAGAAAGTCCGCAGGGGACCGAAATGGCCGGAATCCCCGCCAGATTGGCCGAAATGGTGAAAATATCGGATAAATACATCTGAAGCGGATCCTGAACTTTTTCCCCAAGCCTGAAAGCGGGCGTCGGGGTTGTCGGGGTCACAATGGCGTCAACTTTTTTAAAAGCGTCGGTAAAATCCTTGATAAAAAGGGTTCTGACCTGCTGGGCCTTTTTGTAATAGGCGTCATAATAACCGGAACTCAACGCGTAGGTCCCGAGCATGATCCTTCTTTTGACCTCCGGGCCAAACCCTTCGGCCCGGCTCTTTTCATACAGATCATTTAAATTTTTGACCTCTGATGAACGATATCCGAATCTCACCCCGTCATAACGCTCCAGATTCGAGCTCGCTTCCGCGGTGGCCAGAATATAATAGGTCGCCACCGCGTAGGGCGTATGCGGAAGAGAAATCTCGACGACTTCCGCTCCAAGCCCTTTCCAGAGATTGACCGCGCTCATGACCGATTTTTCAATTTCGGGGTCGATCCCCTTGATCAGATATTCCTTTGGAATCCCGATTTTTAATCCTTTAACCTCCGGACGAAGCGCTTTCAGATAATCTTCCGAAGGGCGGAGAGAGGAGGTGGAGTCCATCGGATCATGGCCGCTGATTTCATTTAACAAGAGGGCGGCATCGGTCACATCTTTTGCAAGCGGGCCGATCTGGTCGAGAGAAGAGGCAAAGGCCACCAGTCCGAATCTTGACACCAGCCCGTAGGTCGGTTTTAATCCCACGACGCCGCAAAGGGCCGCCGGCTGGCGGATCGATCCTCCGGTGTCGGAACCGAGCGCCCCCAGACATTCATCCGCGGCCACGGCGGCGGCCGACCCGCCGCTGGAACCCCCCGGAATTCTTTCGAGGTCCCACGGGTTCCTGGTTTTTTTAAAGGCGGAGTTCTCTGTCGAGGAGCCCATGGCAAATTCATCCATATTGGTCTTTCCCACAAAAATGGTCTCGGACTCTTTTAATTTTTTGACCACGGTGGCGTCATAAGGGGGGATAAAATCCCCAAGGATTTTCGATGAACAGGTCGTCCGGACACCGGCAGAGCAGATATTATCTTTCAAACCAAGCGGAATACCGGTCAAAGGGGACTTAAACTTCCCCTCTTTTATTTTCCGGTCGAACTGTTCCGATTCTTTTAAAGCCGCCTCCTTCCGGAGTTCATTATAGGCTGAGATTTTCGGTTCAGTCTGATCGATTCTCTCAAAGACCGATTTGACCAATTCCAAAGAGGTGATCTCTTTTTTTCGAAGCAGTTGATGGGCCTGGTGGATGGTCAGCTGATATAACTTCATCGTCATTTATTTTATGGGATAATCCTGTTTTTTTCATCCACTTTAATAATCAGCGGCTTATGGTTTTTAATCTCTTCTTCGTTATAGAGCTCATAACAAAAAATAATAATTTTATCCCCGACCACCCCTTTGCGGGCCGTCGGCCCGTTCAGACAGATCCCTCCCGAGCCTCTTTCTCCCGGAATGATATAGGTTTCAAACCGTTCTCCGTTATTCAGATTGGAGATCACGACCTGCTCATAAGGGAGCATTCCGGCGGCCTGGATCAGGTTCTGATCGATCGTAATGCTCCCCTCGTAATCCAGTTCAGACTGGGTAATCACTGCGCGGTGGATCTTGCAACGTAACATGGATCTTAACAATCTTTGTTTCCTTCTTTCATTTTTATTATTTTTACTTATTATTCAATAACTTTGGGAACCTTAAAAAATCCCTTTTCCTGTTGCGGGGCGTTTTGCAATGCCGCCTCCACCGGCAACGAGGGAAAAAGTCGATCCTCCCGGAATACATTTTCGGTGAGTACGGCATGCGATGTCGGCTCCACCCCTTTGGTATCAAGCTCGTTTAACTGATTGACATAGTTCAGAATTTGCTCAAGCTGAGACGCGAGTTTTTCTTTTATCTGAAAAAGCGGTTTTCTGTCATTCCCGTGCAAACGGGAATCTAGTTTTTTCAAGTAGTTATGTGTCCCCTGGATTCCCGCTTTCGCGGGAATGACGACTTTTTACAAAACCATCACCTGTTGATAAACTGGAGATTGGCATATTTGGAGGCCATCTTCTTGGTCCCCGCTGAATCAAAACGAATCGTCATTTTCATATCGTCACCCTCTCCCTCTGTGGAAAGAATGATTCCCCTCCCCCAGAGGGGGTGAGTCACCGCCTGATTCAGATGCTTTCCAGAGGGTTTCTTATCCTCAAATTTCCGTACACCCCGCGGGACAAAACCGGTTGTTTTGATTATATTTAACTCTTTTTTAGCGACTAATTCAATGGGAATATCGTCAATAAAGCGCGAAGGGGCGTTAAATTGTACCGATCCGTACATCCGCCTGCTCCGGGCGCTCGTCAGAAAAAGTTTTTCCCGCGCCCGGGTAATCCCGACATAGCAGAGCCTCCGCTCTTCTTCCATTTCCCTGTTGTCGACCAGGGCCCGGCTATGAGGGAATATCCCTTCTTCCAGGCCGGGGAGAAAAACGATGGGGAATTCAAGCCCTTTGGCGCTATGGAGGGTCATCATGCGGACACGCCCCCTCTGTTTTTCATCGGACTCATCTGAAAAGAGGGCAATATAGTCTAAAAATGAAGTCAGGTCCGACGAGTTATTCTTTTCCTGAAATTCCGTTACCGAGGAAAAAAACTCGTAAATGTTTTCAATTTTTTCGGTCAGCTTCTCGTTTTTGAGCTCTTCAAGATATCCCGTCCGGTCGAGGATGGCTTGAACCAGCTCCAGCAGAGTCGAGGATTCTTTTTTGAGCGCCAGCTCTTTAATTAAAAGCGAAAAGGGGCCGATGCTTTTTTCGGCTCTTGCAGGAAGAATTCCGGCCCCCTGAATCTTTTCCAGGGCCTCATAGAACGGACACTTCTGCTCCGCGGAAAATTGCGTCAGTTTTTCAATCGTTTGCGCCCCTATCCCTCTCACCGGAACATTGATAATCCTTTTTAAACTCACTTCATCCAGCGGATCGGAGATGACTCTCAGGTAGGAGAGGATATCCTTGATCTCTTTTCTCTCAAAAAACCGGAGCCCCCCCACAATGACATAAGGGATCCCGTGTTTTTGAAAAGACTCTTCCAGCGGCCTCGACTGGATGTGAGTCCGGTATAAGATCGAAAATTTCTGGAAGGACTCTTCGTTTATATTCAGGGGCCCGTCCGGGTTCACTTCGTGAGATCCTCTGATCCCCCCGAACCCCTCGTTCGGCCTGGCAAAACCAGATCCTTGCTTATTCCTTTCTTTGGAAAGGGATAAAATCGTTCGTGAAATCAGGTCGGCTTCGTCTTCGTCGCTTTCCAGGCGGAAGAGCTCGATAAAATCTCCGGCCAGATTGTCGGTCCAGAGCTTTTTGACCTTCCGGCGGCTGTTTTTTTCGATCACGCGGTTTGCCGCTTCTAAAATGGTTTTGGTCGACCGGTAGTTCTGTTCGAGCTTGATCACCCGGGCATCCGGAAAATCTTTTTCAAACCGGAGGATATTCTCGACATCGGCCCCCCGGAAGCCATAAATACTCTGGTCGTCATCCCCGACACAGCAGATATTCCGGTTTTCCCCGCAGAGGAGAGAGATGATCTGATATTGCGCGGA
>JACQBY010000151.1 GCA_016201875.1 Nitrospirota bacterium | reverse complement strand
TAAGGCTCCCCGTGAACTGATGTGGATGGTGGGGGTCTTCCTCCTGATCCTGACCCTGATTTTCGGTTTTACCGGATATCTCCTCCCCTGGGACCAGAAAGCCTACTGGGCGACGCAGGTCGGAATCAATCTGGCCGGGACTCTCCCCTGGGTGGGAGGCTATCTGACGCTGATCTTGAGGGGAGGGCCTGATCTCGGGGCTTTGACGTTAAGCCGTTTTTATTCTGTCCACACGCTTTTTCTCCCCTGGTTTATCGTCATGTTGATAGGATTGCATCTTTTTATTTTAAGAAGAGTAGGGCCCGCGGGTCCCTGGGACCGCCAAAGGGGAAAGGCTTTTTCAGAGCCCTTTTATCCCAGACAGGTGTTTATGGATGCCGTGGCGATGGGGGTCATGTTTGCTCTCCTGCTGTTTCTGGCCGATCATTTCCCGGCTCATCTGGCTGACCGGGCAAACCCTTCGGATACCACCTTCCGTCCCGTTCCCGAGTGGTACTATCTTTTTTATTTTCAATTGCTGAAATATTTCGAGGGCCGATGGGAAATTGTTGCCACGTTCATTCTTCCGCTCCTCTTTTTCGGACTTTTGTTCGTGCTGCCGTTTTTGCCAGGCCGCCGGGAACGTTCTCCTGTCCGCCGCCCGGTTGCAATGGCGTTTGGAGCCCTTTTTCTGGTAATGGTGTTCTCGATGCTTGGCCTGGCCGTCAAAGAGACCCGATTGCTTCCGGTGTCCGATCCGGCGGTGGTGCGGGGGAGGGCGATATATACAAAAATGTCCTGTGCGGGATGCCACAGGATCCATGGCGAAGGGGCACAGGTTGGCCCGGATTTATCTTATGAAGGGGATAAACGGGACCCACCCTGGTTGATGGGCCATTTTAAGGACCCCCAGAAGTTTTCTCCGGGATCTTTCATGCCCGCTTTCCGTTTAACCGATAAAGAATTGGAGGATCTGACGGCCTATATGATCAGCCTCAAAAAATCCGGCGCCTGATCCCTTCTCAACGGTCAGGATTTAATCATACCCGGTTGCTTGAAAATAGACCTGAGAATGGTCTATCCTGAAGTCAGGAAACAGGTTAAGTCATATTTTCAGTATGGGCTTAGAAGAGGAGGTCGCAATGGTCAATTCCTCAAAAAATAATGGGGGCTCCCGCTTGGAGATCAAGAGGATACTGGTCCCGACAGATTTTTCGGATGGTTCCCAAAAAGCGGAAGATCAAGCCGTTTTTCTGGCAAAAATGTTCAAGGCTAAAATTACCCTTCTGCATGTTATCGAGTCATCGGCTTATGCGCTTGACACTTCGTTGATCCCTCCCGGAGATCCTTTCGGGTTGAGAGAAAAACTTGTCGATATGACCGAACAGCGGGTCAGGCTGTTAAAAGAAAACGGGGCAGAAGCCGAAGGGATTTGCGTGATCGGTGTCCCTTACGTTGAAATTATCAAAGCGGTTCAGGAATACGGCGCCGATTGGGTGATTATGGGGACTCATGGGCGGAGAGGCCTGGCTCATGTTTTATTGGGGAGCACCGCTGAACGGGTGATCCAGCGCGTTCAATGTCCGGTTTTAACCGTAAAAGCCGACAGGAAAACCGCCTCGGAGGGAGGAAAAAAGGAAACGCTCGAAGCGCAGCGCCGTTTGGTCAAAGAGATGGTTCCCCCGGGTGAAAAAAAAGCTTATTGTCATCTCTGCGGACAGCTTTCGCACGATATCATCTGCGATGCCTGCAAAGTCCGCGTTCAATCCGAGGCCTTTGAAATGAGGCAGCGGGTGGAGAAAGAAGGAAGGGTTGATACCGGAAGACGCTAGGAAACGTGAGGGGTAAGGGGTGAGGCGTAAGGGGGCAGGAGAGGAAAAAATGGAAGGTCGCCTAAAGAGTTACAGATATCTATAAATAAGGGAGTATGGATATGGCGCGAATTGTCATAGTCGGTGCATCGATCGGGGGGCTTCCGGCGGCCTACGAATGCCGGAAGGCGCTTGGAAAAGAGCACACGGTTACTGTTATTTCAAATGTCGATTTTTTCCATTTTGTTCCATCCAATCCCTGGGTCGCTGTGGGCTGGCGGACGCGCCAGGATATCTCCTTTCCTCTAGCCCCGATCCTCCAAAAAAAAGGGATTGAGTTTGTCTGTTCAGCCGCTGAAGCGATCGACCCCAAACGATGCCAGGTGATGACCGCCAGAGGCCCCATTCCTTATGATTATCTGATTATCGCTACCGGTCCAAAACTTAATTTCGCGGCAGTTTCCGGCCTGGGACCCGCCGGCCATACCCAATCGGTCTGTACGATCGACCATGCGGAACAAGCCTGGGGAGCCTACCAGGAGTTTTTAAAGGATCCCGGACCGGTTGTGGCCGGAGCGGCGCAGGGGGCTTCCTGCTTCGGTCCGGCTTATGAGATGGCTTTTATTCTGTCAGCCGATTTGAGAAAGAAAAAACTCCGCCGGAAGGTGCCGATGACGTTTATTACTTCGGAACCTTATGTGGGCCACCTGGGATTAGGAGGGGTGGGAAAATCGAGAAGGCTGATGGAAGATGAATTTGCCGACCAGGATATCCGGTATATGACGAATACGTCGATCAAAGAGGTTAAGCCCCAAGCGGTCGTCCTTGAGACCGGAGAGGAAATTCCTTTCCGTTATTCGATGATTATCCCTTCTTTTACCGGAGTGGACGCGGTGGCCGGGACCCAGGGCCTTTGCAATCCCAAAGGGTTTGTAAACATTGACCGCCATCAGGCAAACCCGGCTTATAAGAATATCTATGCCGTGGGGGTTTGTGTCGCCATTCCTCCGGTCGAACAGACCGCCGTTCCAACCGGAGCCCCCAAGACAGGGTATATGATCGAATCGATGGTGGCCGCGGCGGTTCACAACATTAAAGCTGACATTGAAAATAATCCCAAACGGGAGACCGCGACATGGAATGCCATCTGTATCGCCGACATGGGCGATACCGGAATGGCCTTTGTGGCCCTGCCGCAGATGGCTCCCCGGAACCTGAACTGGCATAAAAAGGGGAAGTGGGTCCATCTGGCAAAGGTTGCGCTGGAAAAGTATATTCTTAAAAAAATGAAAAGAGGGGTCTCTGAAACTTTTTACGAAAGAGCCATTTTAAAAGCGTTTGGAATTACAAAGCTTCATTAGCGCCTCTTTGACCTCTTTTCTAAAGAGGGCCATTATTGTTTTTGTCAAAGGCCCCGGTAATCCAGTTCCGATTTTGATGTCGTTGATTTTTGTGGCAGGCATGATTTCGTAGCCGGTGCTGGTGATGAAGCACTCTTCTG
Source organism: Nitrospirota bacterium (assembly GCA_016201875.1). Lineage (GTDB taxonomy): Bacteria > Nitrospirota > Nitrospiria > JACQBW01 > JACQBW01 > JACQBY01. The sequence continues at coordinate 3,837 of JACQBY010000151.1, read as the reverse complement.
CGGCAAGGAGGCTCTTCGGGCTGAAAAGCTTTTCCTCGACAGGAATGCCTTTTTTTTCGCAATTTCAATAACGGCGCTCCGGGTGACCCCGTTGAGGATTCCCGCTTTGAGGGATGGGGTCGTTAACCCGTTCTGTTTGACATAAAAAATATTGCTGATCGTCCCTTCGGCGACATCCCCTTTCTGGTTTAATAAGATCCCTTCATCGGCTCCGCTCTGTTTGGCCTCTATTTTTGCCAGAATATTGTTTAAAAAATTTGAGGATTTAATTTCAGATGGAATAGCCTCCGGAATGTTCCGGACGGTCTTTACAACCTTGAGCGCGATCCCTTTTGCATAAAGGGATTCAAGCGGAGGGATAAAAGGAAAAGCCATGATCAACAGCGTGGGGACAGGGCATAAACCGGGGTCGAGGCCGACAGGGCCGGGACCCCGGGTAACGGCAATTCTGATCATCCCTTCTTTTATTTTATTTCTGGCGAGTATTCTATCGATCAGCAGCGGGAATTTTTCTGCCGGTTTGGGCATCGACAGGCCGATCCTCCGGCAGGATTGAACAAGCCTTTCCAGATGACCGGCCAATTTAAAAGGCCTTCCCTCATAAGTCCGGACCGTTTCAAAAACACCATCGCCATAAAGAAATCCATGGTCCAGGGGCGAAATACGGGCCGATTTCAGCGGGACCCACCGGTTGTTCAAATAGACGATTGGCTCTTTCATCGGAATTCCGCGTCGACGGCTTTAAAAAGAGCGCCAGCCTTCTGAAGCGTTTCGTCATACTCTTTTTCAGGGTGGGAGTCCGCAACGATGCCGGATCCGGTCTGAACATAGCCCTGTTGATCTTTGATCAACAAGGTCCGGATCAGAATGTTAAAATCGAGTTCTCCGGAAAAACTGATATAGCCGAGAGATCCGGTGTAAGGCCCTCTCCTGGCCGGCTCCAGTTCATCGATGATTTCCATGGCTCTTTTTTTGGGTACGCCGGTAATGGTCCCTCCGGGGAAAAGGGCCTTTAAAATATCTTCCCACCGGTATCCCTTTTTCAGTTTTCCGGTGATATTCGAGACAATGTGGATGACATGCGAGTAGTTTTCGAGCGTCATCATCTCATCCACCTTGACCGACCCATATTCGGAGATTTTGCCGAGATCATTCCGCTCAAGGTCAATGAGCATCATATGTTCGGCCCTCTCTTTTTCATTGGTGATCAGCGAAATGCGCATGGCATCGTCCTCCTTCCGGTCTTTTCCTCTTGGACGCGTTCCGGCAATCGGACGGGTGCTGAGCCATCCCTGCGACAGTTTAACGAGCCTTTCCGGAGAAGAACTGACCACCTGAAAACTCCCTCCATCCAAAAAAGAGGCAAAAGGGGCCGGATTGATCGTCCGAAGTTTTTCGTACAATAAAAGGGGAGAGGAGGCGAGTCCCGGAATGGTGAATTGCTGCGACAGATTGGCCTGAAAGATATCTCCCCGCCTGATGTAGTCCTGGCATTTCAACACATTTTCGATAAAATCTTTTTTTGATGAAGAGGAGATTGCCCGGAGGGGAGAAGAGGGGCAAAGGGCGGGGTCTGAAGGGGCCGGGGCCTGTAAATCATCGAGAGTGAGAGAGATCTTTTCTTGCCCGTTTTTTTTCAGCGACTCCCAATCTTTTCCCGCCAGCTCTTCCGGAGGGGGAAAGTAGATAATCTCTCCTGTTTTTTCAACATGGTCAAAAACAATTACCGTATCGACGAACAAAAAAAAGCAGTCCGGAAAACCGGTCTCTTTTTTAGGGCGTTCCGGGAGCCTTTCAATAAAATGGAGCATCTCATAACTGAAAAATCCCGCGGCTCCGCCAAAAAAAGGGGGAAGACCGGGGGGTTTTTCAAGCTGAAAAGGGTCGAGAAATGAACGGAGGAACAGGAATGGATTCTCTGCCGAAAAAATTTGAGTTCCCTCCCTGCGGCAGAGGGAGGCCTCTTTCCCGGTGATCGAAATCGCTAAATAAGGGTCTCTTCCGATAAAGGAATACCGGCCGGTTGCCGGATGTTCTCTGGCGCTTTCAAGGAGAAAAGCAGGGGGTGTGCGGAAAACCTTTTTAAAACAGGCGAGGGGGGAATCATAGGGAATGGTTTTGACGACAGGTGAGAAAGCAATTCCCATGATCAGACTATTTTAGGGGAGATTTCCAGGATGATTTTCTGAACCGTTTCTTCCGGGTTCTGGGCGGTTAGAATCGGCCTCCCGATTACCAGAAAGTCCGCTCCCTGCGCCATGGCCTCCTGGGGGGTTTCGACCCTTTTCTGGTCGTTGTGATCAGACCACGAGGGGCGAATACCGGGGACGATATACCTCCAATCGGATCCGAATTCCTTTTTCATCACAGGGAGTTCCAGCGCCGAGGTAATGATGCCGTCGAGGCCCGCCTCTTTGGCCATCCTCGCCAGACGGATCGAATGAAGAAGCAACGGTCCGGGGAGCCCCATCTCTTTTTCTACCATGATTTTACTATGGCTGGTCAGGAGGGTGACCGCTAAAATTCTGGGAAGAGGGACATGCTGTTGAATGGAAAAGTCAGCGCAGGCCTCCCTGCAGGCTTTCATCATCTCGATACCGCCAAGAGCATGCACATTGAACATCTCCACTCCCATGCGGGAGGCTTCAACGCCTGCCTGGGCGACGGTGTTGGGAATATCATAAAATTTTAAATCGAGAAACACCTTGCCGCCGCTCTTATGGATATGGTCAATGATATGGGGCCCTTCGGCCAGAAATAACCGGCTTCCTACTTTATACCAGCTGATAAAAGGTTTCAGCCGCTTGACCCATTCTACGGCCTTAAGACCGGAGTCCACATCCAGAGCCAGCATCAGATGTTCATTTGGTTGAGACATATAAAATACCTGTATTTATCCGGAGTTACCTTATAGTAAGGATGACGGTCTCGTGAAAAGTCTAAAAAAGCATTTTTCTGTCATTCCCGTGTAAACGGGAATCCAGTTTTTTCAAGTAGTTATGTGCTCCCTAGATTCCCGCTTTCGCGGGAATGACGACTTTTTACGAGACATCAAGGATTATCATACTAGGTTTTTGTTTAAAGTCAATAACATAGGATTCCGTTTTTGACAAAATCGGGGGTAGCGGTTACACTTTTTGATGTGAAAGCCGAAGATACTAAACTGCCCGGGAATGTTCCCCGCGAATCCAAAAACGGGCCAAATAATAATCATGACGATATTCCCTCAGAAGAGTCGGTCAAATCGGCTCAGGATGTCTTTAGAGTCCTGGTCAAGGCGATCAAAAATCTCAAACTTTACCTCCCGAATAACCCTGTTCATCAGCGGTTTTTAAAGGAGTTCCACTCCAAACTGGCAGGCCATTTAGAAAAATTCGGGGATGCCGTTTTAACCGTGGGACAATATACCCTGACCCTCGACGACCAGACGGTTTATGAAAATATCAACCGCCTTGACAGTCTGGCGTTTAAATTGTTTGTGGATGGCGTGCGCCAGGTGACCCTGATGGAAGGAGTTTCCGAAGAGGAATCGGGATATCTCCTGGAAGTATTGGGAAAAACAGGCGGCTCCGAAAATCCCGATGACGATCTTGTCACGCTTCTCTGGCAGAAAAACTTCCATCATATCAAGTTTCAAATCCTCGAAGATTTTTTCAGCGACCTTACGGAAGGGGTTTCTCTTCAGTCGTCTGATTCCAAAGCCGGCTTTACCAACCTGATCCAATCCGAATTAAAGAACCCGGCAGAATCGAAGGAAGAATCGGGCCAGGCCGGATCGATGAAAACCCTGGCGGCGGAACAGGAAAAGCATAACCAGTTTAATCAGGTTTTCAGGCT
>JACQBY010000018.1 GCA_016201875.1 Nitrospirota bacterium | reverse complement strand
CCACCATACTTAATTTTATGAAGCCGGTTTCTAACGCTGAAATTGAAAAAAAGGTTTATGAAATCGGAAGCGGCATCATCGGCCGGTTAAACCGCGCCCCCTCTTTTCTTTCGGCCTTTACTCCAAAAGGTTTGACCGAAAGCGTCATCTCCCTCTCTTTAAAAAACGAACAGATTAAAACCGGCCTCTTCCGCTTTATCGATGTACTCCCTGCCGTCGCCTCTGACACAGAAGTGATCGAACTTTTTCTGGAGTACCTGGGCGAACATATTCATGACCTTCCCCCTGTGATGCGCCAGGGATTAAAATGGCTTGAGAAAGGGAAGCGGCTGAGCCCGATAGCGGCAAAAACCATCCGGGCCTTTGCCGAATCGCTTGCTTCTCAATTTATTCCCGGCAACGGTTTTGAAGAAGCGATCCCCGCCATCCGGCGGATTCAAAAATCAGGCCGGAACTTTAGTATCGATCTGTTAGGCGAACTGACGGTCTGCCACTCCGAAGGGATGGTTTATCAGGCCCGTTACCTCGACCTGCTGGAGCAGCTCCATTTATTTAACCCGGCAGGAAAGGGATCTCAGATTTCAGTCAAGCTCTCTTCTCTCTACCACCGCCTCGACCCTCTCGATTGGGAAGAATCTGTCAGGGCTTCGGTCGACCGGCTCCGGCCGATTTTTAGAAAGGCCCGGGAATTCGATACCTCGGTCATTCTCGACATGGAATCTTATGCCTATAAAAATCTGATCCTCGCCATTTTAACGACCCTTCTGGAGGAAGAGGAATTTCGTGAAAAACCGGTAGCGGGAATCGCCATCCAGTGTTATCTGAAAGATGCGTTACAAGATCTGGCGTCGCTGATCGGTTGGGCCAGATCGAAAAACCGCCCGATTCTTGTCCGGCTCGTCAAAGGGGCTTATTGGGATTATGAAATCGCTTATGCCCGGAAGCGGAGCTGGCCGCTCCCCGTTTTCACTCAAAAGAGCGATACTGACCGGAATTTTGAGGCCGCCGTCCGCCTGTTGATCGAAAACGCCCCTCTGGTACAACCGGTCATCGGGAGCCATCATATCAGGACCCTTTCGTATGCGCTGGCCCTTTCCGACCTTTGGACCGGTCGCACCAAAGACCGGAGTGAAATTTCAGGTCCCTCGAGTCACTCTGTGGAACTCCAGATGCTCTACGGGATGGCCGAACCGCTTCAAAAGGTCCTGGTCGATCTGGGATATCCTCTGCGGGTTTATGCCCCCATCGGGCCGGCACTCCCCGGCATGGCCTATCTGATCAGGCGGCTGATGGAAAATACCGCAAACAGTTCTATTCTGCTTCAGACTTTTTCCGGCAAGCCTGTCGATCCGGAAATTTTAAAACCGGCGGAGCTTAAAGCAGACAACCCGCTCGGCACTTCGGCGGACAAACCGTTCCGCACTACGCCGGAGTCGGCTTTATACGATGCCAAAGCTCCGAATCCGGGATTTCAAAATGAGCCTCCGCTCGATTTTTCAGTCAGAGAAAACCGCGAGAAAGTCCGCCTTGAATTAAACCGGATCAACGAGCGTATCAAGCAAGAGACGCCGGCCTATCCCCTGGTAATTAACGGGGAAAAAGTTTTTACTCAAAAGGCCTTAATGGCCTCCAACCCCTCTGCTCCCGCGCAGGTCCTGGGCAAGATCTCTCAGGCGTCGATCGAACAGGGGAGCTCCGCCATCGAAGGCGCCCGCAAAGCCTTTATCCAATGGAGGGAGACTTCTCCCGAAAAGAGAGCCGGCCTCCTTAAAAATACCGCCCGGGAGTTTCAGAAAATCCGCCATCAGTTGATCGCTCTTGAAATTCTGGAAACAGGGAAAACCTGGAGAGAAGCCGACGGCGACGTCTGCGAAGCGATCGATTTTCTCCTTTATTACGCCGGCGAGATCGAACGGCTCCATGCTTATTACAGCAGCGCCCATGCTGTTTCTTCTCTCCCCGGAGAAGAAAACCGTCTTTCGTTGCAGCCGGTCGGCGTCATGGCGGCCCTCTCCCCCTGGAACTTTCCCCTTGCGCTTGCTACCGGAATGATTGCCGCCGGATTGGCGGCGGGGAACTGCGTGATTTTCAAACCTTCGTCGCGGAGCCAGATCCTGGGATCAAAACTGGCCGAACTTTTTAACGCCGCCGGAGCCCCCCCCGGCGTCCTGCAGTTTTTGCCGGGTGAAGGGAAAGAGATCGGCGAGTTTCTGATCAGGCATCCCGATATCCCTTTAATTGCTTTTACCGGGTCGAACGAAGTCGGGAGGCATATCCTCTCTGTCGCCTCTCAAATCGACCCGGGGCAGAAGCAATTTAAAAAGGTGATTGCCGAAATGGGGGGGAAGAACGCAATCATCGTTGACGAAAGCGCCGATCTGGACGAGGCGATTTCAGGGGTGATCGAATCGGCTTTTGGCTTTCAGGGACAGAAATGCTCTGCCTGTTCGAGAGTCATTGTCCATCAAAATATTTACCCCGAATTTGTCCGGCGTCTGGGAGAGGCGGCGTCCGACATCGTAAGGGGAGATCCTCAATCCCCTTCGACTTTTCTCGGACCGGTCATTGACCAAAAAGCGAGAGAGAAAATAGAATCTTATATTCAGATCGGCGTGAAAGAAGCAAAGACAGTTTACTGCGCGGGTGTGAATCCCCGCATGCAAAAACCGCACAGATCCGAGGGAGAAGAAGGTGGGGGGTATTTTATCGGGCCGGCGATTTTTGAAGAAGTCTCCCCCGATTCCCCCCTTGCGCGCGAAGAAATTTTCGGGCCGGTCCTCTCCGTTTTTAAGGCCGAAAATTTCGACAGGGCGCTCGAGATGGCCAACGACTCCCCCTTTGGGCTGACCGGCGGGCTCTTTTCGAGAAAACCGTCCCACCTGCAAAAAGCCAGAGAACATTTTCATGCGGGGAATCTTTATTTAAACCGGAAAATTACCGGCGCCATGGTCGGCAGACAGCCGTTTGGAGGGTTTAATCTCTCGGGGGTCGGCATGAAAACCGGCGGGCCCGATTATCTCCTCCAATTCATGCAGGTGAAGTCGATCTGCGAGAACAGTGCCCGCAGAGGCTATATTCCCTGATTTCAGTGATTAGTTGTAATGATTAGCACTACAGCGGATTTTTTACAAATATGCCCATTTATCCGTCATTCCGGCATGCTTTAAGCCGGAATCCAGTGACTTTGCCTACGTATTTTCTTGAAAACACCTGGATTCCCGATAGAGACATTCGGGAATGACGAAAAAGTGCCGCAGTAGTATTAGTTGAAAGATTTAAAAGTTGAATTTCAACCCTTCAACCGTCTTCAGTTATTTGAGGCGTTCCAGCGCTTCCGGTTGGCCGGGATCTATCTCCAACGCCTTCTGGTATTTTTTGGCCGCCTCGCTTTTATTCCCAAGCGCCTCATAATTCCGCCCCTGCAGGAGATAGACTTTCACCAGCCATTCCGGATTTCCCGGCAGCAGCCCTTCGGCCCGATCGAGAAGGGCGAGCGACTGGCGGTACTCTTTTTGCTGATAGCGGGCTTCGGCGAAAAAATAGTAAGCCGTCGAATTTTGAGCATCAAGCCCGATCGCCTTCTCAAACCGGTCCATCGCTTTTTTGAGCTCCCCATGTTCCAGTTCCCCTTTTCCCTTTTCGGTCAGGTGGAGAGAGGCCATCCGCCGGGGAGTATCGTCTCTCCCTTTTTCTTCACCGGTTGTCGGAGGGGGAAAAGAGAGGGGAGGCACAGGCGGCGAAGGCTCCTGAAATGTGGCACAGCCTGAATAGAAAAATAATAAAAACCCTATCCCGAGTATGAGGCTGCGGACAGCCCGTTCCGCGCTTCGCCGGATGCAAAAACCGCGCGCGGGTGTGGAACCCCGCATGCAAAAACCGCAAAAACCCTTGAAGTAGTTTCTTTTTATCACTTACGGTGTTCCTTTCGCCATGCAGGATTGAACCGGTTCTGTCCCCTCAAAAAACGCCTCCTCGATGAAATCGGAGCCGCACCCGGGCTCCCAGAGGAGGCCGGTTGAGGGAACGACCTTTACAAACCGGATATGCGCCGGCGGAGAAAAATCGGAGCCGGGAAATTCCTCCAGAGCCTCTTTCATAAAATCGACCCAGACCGGGAGCGCCGCGGAAGCTCCCGTTAAGTTAATCTTTTCTCCCTGGTCAAAACCGACCCAGACAAGCGTCAGCAGGTCGGGCGTATATCCGACAAACCAGGCATCGTTATACTCGCTGGTCGTCCCCGTTTTTCCTGCGGCAGGACGCTGGAAACCCATCTCTTTAACCCTTTTACCCGTTCCGTTTTCGATGACCCCCTGTAACAGACGGGTCACCAGAAAAGCGGCCTGCGGAGAAAAGGCCTCTCTCATTTCCAGCGTTTTTCCTTCTAAAATTTTGTGATGGGTGTCGGTGACCTGTTTGATCGTCTGGATTTCCGCTTTCATTCCCTGATTGGCAATGACTTCGTAGGCGGAGACCATCTCCAGGGGGGTGACTTCGTAAGAGCCGAGGGCAAGCGAGGGGGTCGGCCTTAAGGGACTCTCGATTCCTGAATTTCTGGCCGATTGAATAACGGCATCGAGCCCGATTTTTAAGGCCAGCTTAACGGTAGGGACGTTCAGCGAGTTTTCAAGCGCGGATCTTACGGTGACATTCCCGCGAAAGGCCTTGTCGTAATTCTGCGGAGACCAGTTTTTGTCGTCGGCGGTCAGAGTAACCGGCGAATCGTCTAAAAGAGAGGCCGGGGTGATCGTTTCTAGTGAAGCAACCGGCTTTGCCGGCGCTTCACGCGGGTTTGGGGCAGGAAGATGTTTTTCCTGACGGGCCCCAAATAAAATCGAGGAACGCCCCTTTTTAACCGCCTGTTCAAAAGCGGTCAGATAAACCATCGGTTTGAAGATCGAGCCGGGCTGGCGGTGGGCCTGCGTGGCGTGGTTAAACTGATTCACCTGATAATTTCTCCCTCCCGCCAGGGCGATCAGATGCCCCGTATGGGGGGATACCGCGATCAGACACCCTTCCAGCTGTTTTGAAGGGTCGGAGCGGAGGGCCGGATAGCTCTTCTCCAGCAGGCTCAGATTTTTTCTCAGTTTTTCATCGGCCATCTTCTGGATCTCGACGTCCAGCGTGGTGAAAATGTTCAACCCTTCGGTATTGAGGACCGATGCCGGGTAATTTGCCGATAACTGCTGGCGGACAAGGTCCGCGAAAAACGGAGCGGAATGCCCCCCTTCGGGGACTTCCCTGATCTGAATTTTCTCCGTCAGGGCTTTCCGGTATTCCTCGACGGAAATCCAGCGGAGGTCGAGCATCTTTCGGAGGACGATGTTTTTTCGGTCGATCGCTTTTTTGTAATTCCTGCGGGGATCGAGATGATTGGGCGCCTGTATAATGCCGGCCAGAAGCGCCGATTCGCCCACTGTCAGTTCTTTGACCTCTTTATCGAAATAAAACTGAGAGGCTTTTCCGATCCCGAAAATCCCCACCGAACCTTTTTGCCCCCAGTAGATTTCGTTCAGGTAGGTTTCGAGGATCTGCTGTTTGTCATACCGGTTTTCGATGATCAGCGCCATGATCACTTCATTGATCTTGCGTGAGAAGGTCCTTTTCTGATTCAGAAAGAAATTCTTGACCAACTGCTGGGTGAGGGTGCTCCCCCCCTGTAAAATTTCTTTGGAGCGGAGGTTGGTCAGAAACGCCCGGAAAATGCTTCTTGGGTCGATCCCATGGTGCTGATAAAACCGTTCGTCTTCTATGGCGATAACCGCATGGATCAGCGAAGGAGGGATCTCGTTCAATTTGCGGAGGGTCCGGTCTTCCCAGGTATTTTCAAAAAAACCGGCGATTAGCTCCGGTTCGAGTTCCTGGAAAAAAACCTCCTCATGGGTATCTGCCCGGGACATCCTGAGGATCTTTCCATAACTCAGGTCGAGCTGGAGGACCCATCCCTGAAAAGGCTCTTCAGGATAGGGAAAATCATGGAGGTAAATCATGATCTGTTCCGAATGGGCCGAATAATCCCCTTTGGCCCTGACCCCTCCCGGAGCCGGATGATATCCCAGCCGCTCAAGCCGGGAAAAAAGATGGCCTCCTTCAACGGTCTGGCCGGGGTAGATGCCGAAGGGAGCGGCGTAGACTCTGGAAGGAAGATTCCACTTTTTTCCTTCGATCTTCGACGTAATCGTGACTTTTAAATAGAAAACATAGGTAAAAAATGATAAAATCAAAACTAAAAATAAAATCAGATATCGTTTTGTTTTTTTTCGCAAAGAATATCCTTATTGATGGTGTTATTCATGCCCGTATCCCCTCCCGCAAGGGGAGAGGAGTCGTTTGCAGAAAGGTTGGTTGTGGCCAATTCCATTCTACGGAATCCTCCAAGGATCCTTATTGTCGATGATGAAGAAAATATCCGGGCCATTCTGGAAAAAATCGTTGAGGGGTTCGGATATCCCTTTCAGTCGGTTAAAAACGGCTTTGAAGCGATTACGCTATTAAACCAGGAGCGCTTTAACATCGTCCTGTGCGATGTCCGAATGCCGATTCTTGACGGCTATCAGTTGATTAAATCGGTCCTCCCCGGCCAGCCCCATCTTGCGTTTATTATGATCACCGCCTCGGCCGATGCCAAAACCGCCACCAAAATGTTTCAGGCAGGAGCTACGGATTATATCACTAAACCCTTTCAAGCCCAAGAAGTTAGAGAAACGCTTGAGAAAACCATTGAAAAACAAAGAAAAAAAAACGAAGACCGAATCTATGTCGGAACCATAGAAAAAACAATTGAAACGCAGTCTGCCATGCTTTCTGAAGCTTTAAAAATCGTCGATACCTCTCATCGTGAAACGCTGGAGGCCCTGGTCTACGCCCTGGATGCCCGGGAGCATGAAACGCAGTGCCATTCCAGGCGGGTCAGGGATTATACGGTTCATCTGGCTAAAAAGGCGGGAGTCACCGCCGACCTTCTTCCTCTGATCGGCCAGGGGGCTCTGCTTCACGATATCGGTAAAATCGGCGTTTCAGACGCTATTTTATTAAAACCCGGGAAGCTCACAGAGGAAGAGTGGCTGGAGATGAGGAAACACCCGGAAATCGGCTATTCGATGCTGAAAGCGATTCCATTTCTAAAGGGAGGAGCCGAAATCGTTTTGTCGCATCAGGAGCGGTTTGACGGAACCGGTTATCCCCGGCAATTGAAAAAAGAGAAAATTCCTCTGGGGGCGAGAATATTTGCCATTTGTGACACCTTTGATTGCATGACTTCAGACCGCCCTTACCGGAAAGCCCTTCCAATGGAAATGGCGGTAGAAGAAATTAAACGATTCGCGGAGATCCAGTTTGATCCTGAAATAGTTTCTGTTTTTTTGAATATTCCACTGGAAGAATGGAGAACCATCAGAGAAAAAGCCTCTCTTCTCCATGAACTATCAGGCGGCCATGGAGCGAAATACCTTTGACCCTCTCTTCTGATTTTTTGAAAGAATATGCCGCTGTCAGGACAGAGACCGCTCTTTTTGATTTCTCTTCCCGCGGGAAGATACAAATCAAAGGAAACGACCGGGTAAAATTTCTTCAGGGCCTGGCCACCAACGATATCAACCGCCTCTCCGACGGAAAAGGGTTATATACCATCCTCCCCAGCGTAAAAGGGAAGATCGCTTCCGAAGCCGTGGTCTATTTCTTCCCCGGAACTCTTTTTCTGACCGTTCATCCTGAATTGACCGAAAAAACGGTTCAGATGTTAAACCGTTATAAAATCGGCTCAGACGCAAAGATCGAAGATGTCACGGAACGGTTTGCCCTTTTCTCGATTCAGGGCCCAAAGAGTGATCTCCTCCTCCGGGAGCTGTTTCAGATTTCATTTTCCAACCTCCAGACGATGATTCAGCTTCTCCCTGACCGCTATCTTTCAACTCAACTCAGCGGCCTCGATCTCAAAGTGATCCATGACAATTGGTCGGGGGAGACAGGTTTTGATCTTCTCGTCCCGGCTGGAGAGGGGGCAAAATTCCGGGAGTTTATTTTAAATAAAGGAAAAGGCTACGGCTTAACTCCCGCCGGAGAAGAGGTTTATGAAACCATCAGGGTTGAGGCGGGAGTCCCCTTATATGGCAAAGAACTCTCTGAGGATGTCCTCCCTCAGGAAGCAGGATTGGAGGCCAGAGCCATCAGCTACACCAAAGGATGTTTTATCGGCCAGGAAACCATTGCCCGCCTCCATTACCTTGGCCATACCAACCGGTCGCTCGTCGGCATCCTTGTGGCATCTCTCTCAGCGCCACTGATTTTATTTGGGGCCCGTCAGGAAAAACACCTTCCTGCCCCAAACCCGCGTGAAGCGCCGGCAAAGCCGGTTGCTTCACTGATTTTATTTGGGGCCCGTCAGGAAAAACACCTTCCTGCCCCAAACCCGCGTGAAGCGCCGGCAAAGCCGGTTGCTTCACTGATTCAGGATGACATCCCGGTAAAAAATGATAAAATAGGTTCTGGAGAGAAGATTCTGGGAATGGTGACCAGCGCCCTCTTTTCTCCTTTATTAAAACAGATTATCGCAATGGGGTATGTCAGCCGGCAATTTATCAAACCCGGAACCGTTGTCGAAATAGACCATCGGGGAAAGAAACTGAAAGCAACGGTTACGGAACTGCCCTTTATTAAAAAGGCTGAACAAAAATAAAATTGAACAGACACTTCTTTTAAACGCAACTTATGAGCCGCTCCGCGTCGTTTCATGGCAAAAAGCCCTGGTTCTATTTTTTCAGGGAAAAGTCGAGGTCCTGGAAGAGTATAAGAAAGAAGTCCATTCTATCTCCTTTACCATCAAGCTTCCTTCGGTCGTCCGTCTTCTTTATAGAATCCACCCCGGCCATCATCACCGGGTCGTCAGGTTTTCACGGGTCAACATTTTTACCCGGGATAAATATTCCTGCCAGTATTGCCGGAAGAAATGCCGTTCCGACGAACTCACCTTTGACCATGTCGTTCCAATTGCCAAAGGAGGACGGAAAACTTGGGAAAACATTGTGACCGCCTGTTTCCGGTGCAACCATATGAAAAGCGGCCGGACGCCTGAAGAGGCGGGAATAAAGCTCATCAAAAAACCTCAACGGCCTAAATGGAGTCCCTCGCTCACGATTACCATCGGAATTAAAAATACTCCGGAATCGTGGAGGGACTATCTATACTGGAACATGGAGTTAGAACTGTGAGACGTCGAAATCCTGGCTCATTATTCGCACCCAAGATTGTCATTCCCGCGGAAGCGGGAATCTATGAGCTGCTGATTTTACTGAAACTGGATTCCCGATAAAAACTTCGGGAATGACGATAAAGGACTTTTTCACCAACCTGTCACTCTTCGAGGTCTTCTTCGGGCAGGTTAATCCAAATCCATTCTTTTTCAACTTTCACGGGGTAGCTCTCAATCCGATAAGCCGGCTGGTTCGTCGATCTCCCTGTGACCACGCTAAACTCCCAGAAGTGAAGCGGACAAACCACTGTTTCTCCGGTAAAAACCCCTTCGCCAAGAGACCCGCCATAATGCGGACAGATATTCGATACCGCACAAATGTTCTGGCCTGAGCTAAAGAGCGCAATCTCAAGGCCATTTTTTTCTATGATTTTTTTCCCCCCGGGAGGGAGGTCGGTAATTTTAAAGGCTCGGACGAAAGGCATTATAAATAAAAAAGGGAGGATCGCTCCTCCTTTTTTTCAAAATAATTTTCAAAATAAACGAATGGGTGTTTAAATGGACTAATGAGCCGCTTCTTCCGGATGAAGACGGTCTTTTTTGGCCAGAAGCTCTTCTTTTGTCTCCGGATGCGCAGGATCTAAAATACAGCAATTATCAATCGGACAGACTTCGGCACATTTTGGCTGGTCATGGAATCCCACGCATTCGGTACAGAGCTCATGAGAAATCACATAAATTTCATTATTCGCGCCGTGCCCGGGAGTAACCGGATGCCCTTTTCCCTCTGCTTCACTCCTGTTTTCAAAAATCGCCTCGTTAGGACACTCCGGTAAACAGGCCGAACAGGAAATACACTCGTCGGTGATATATAACGCCATTTTTTGAATCCTCCATGGACTATTTGATTATTCTAATAATCTGATCTGAAAACTCAAGCTCAAAGGAACCTTTTTTACTTGCGCGGAACGCACAGACAACCCGCTCTGCACTTCGTTTGTCCGCGACCGGTCCAAAGAGCAGACAACCCGTTCTGCACTTCGCCGGAACAAAAAAGCTTAAGTGATTATAGAAATAATTTGTGATGAAATCAATACCAAAAATTATTTTTTTTCCGCAATGATCCGGGCGGTGATTTTACCATCCTCCCCCTCCCCTTCTTCATAAAAATGTACCCTGAACTCCCTGAAAAAGTTTAACAGTTCATTATGCCCCAGACAAAATTCCACTCTCCGGGGAGAACCATGTTTTAAATGCTGATCAATTAAAAAGGTTTCATAAACGACAAATCCACCTTTCTTAAGGCTCTTTTTAATCTGAGGAAACAAATCTCTCTGAAGATAAAAGAAACAGACGACCAAATCGTATCTCATCTCCGGAAGGGTCATCTTTTCAAGGTCTGACTCTTTAATCTTAACAGGAAGATGGAGTTTTTCAATCCGTTTCTTGCATTCTTCTATAGATTCCTTAGATATTTCAACACCTTCTACTTCGTACCCCTGTTGGGCGAGATAGATAGAGTTTCTCCCTTTTCCCATGGCAATATCGAGGGCCTTCCCCTTGCCATGTTGAAACGACAAAATTTTTTTTAAGAAAAGAGAAGGTTCTTCCATCTGAAT
>JACQBY010000162.1 GCA_016201875.1 Nitrospirota bacterium | reverse complement strand
CGGGAATCCAGTTTTTTAAAAGTAGTTATGTGCTCCCTAGTACTTAGTTGCAAAAGTTAGCGCAAGTAAATTGTCATACCCGCGAAAGCGGGTATCTAGCAAAATCAATGGATTCCCGATAAAATCATTCGGGAATGACGTAACGTGTATTATGGCAATCAAGCACTAGATTCCCGCTTTCGCGGGTATGACGACTTTTCATGAGACCATCCCTCATCTAAAACTCCCTTAGCTCTTTTTTACAATATCAAAATATTGGGTATACTTAAAGAAGCGCCTCTCTGTTTTGCGACAGGGAACGTTGAGGTTGTTTGCACCACTCATATTTTTAACAGAATAGAAATTAGGAGCTAATCATGAAGAAATTAGGCCTGTTATTATTTTTGTCCGTTCTTTTCATTCCGGCCCAAAACCCGGAAGCCCGGGAGTGGAGTATCGTCGGTCCCCGGGCTCTCGGCATGGGAGGAGCCAATGTGGCGGTTGCAAATGACGCCACGGCCGATTACTGGAATCCTGCGGCTTATGGATTTTTTAAGGATGCGGCAGGAGGAGATTATGGAAAACGGAAATGGAGTACAGCGATGAATGCCGGAGTCGGGGCTCAAATTCATGAAGATATGGGATCAGAAATCAATACCCTCCAAAAATATAATTTCGGCGCGATACAAACAGCGATAAACGCAAACACCACCCTTTCTCCCGGCCAGGTCAGTGATTTTGTCCAACTGGTTAACGAACTAAAAGTTTTTAATGATAATCCCAACCGCGCGGCAACTGTTTTGGCAGACGGCGGACTGAGAATTCAAATCGGCCATTTTGGGATTGGGGGATTTATCCTGGGGGATATGTCGGCAAGCCCCAGTCTCGATCTGGTGAATATCTCTCCCGGACAAACCGGAAATTTTATCAGCCAATTTAATACCGCCACGAACTCATTTTTTGGAGTGTCACCCTGTACGGGAGGTTATATTCAAAACCCGGCCGGACTGATCAGCCAAATCCAAACCCTTTCAGGCTGGAATAGTACCCAGGCGACCAATTATGTGACCACGGCCGATTGCGCACTGACAGCGGCGGCGGCCGTCCCGGGGGCAACGGTTCCATCCCCCACTGTGGCTTCTGCCGATTTGCTGACCACCGCTCAACTTGCCAGCAACGCCCAAACAGGCGGGGCATTGGCCAACAATCAATCCGCCTTACTGTTCAAAGGGATCATGATTACGGAAGTCCCGCTGACCTACGGGCGGTCCATTACTGAAGATTTTGCTGTCGGAGGGAACCTTAAATTCATGAAGGGAAAAGCTTATAATGTCTCTGTTCCGGTTTTTGATCAGAAACTGGGAGATCAATTAAAAACGGCTCAAGATAGTCCCAATAGTTATAAGGAAAGTCAGAGTTTTGGCCTTGATTTAGGCCTCCTCTACAGGGTTGGCGGCTCTTTCCGGATCGGAATGGTAGGCCGCAACCTGAACGGGCCATCGTTTACGATGCCCTCTTTGACTTCCGGGGGTCCTGATGAAAGCCTCCGGGAACTTCCTCAGGTCCGGGCAGGTCTTGCCTATCAGCCGTTTAGTTTTCTGGTCCTTGCGGCCGATATGGATATGACCCGGAATGACACAACCCTGGCGGGAGATTATAAGTCGCAAAATGTGGGAGGGGGGCTGGAATTGAATATTTTTAAATTTCTGCAGTTGCGCGGTGGAATCTACAAGAATTTAGCTCAAAATGATATTGGTCCGGTTTATACCGCCGGATTGGGGTTGAATTTTTGGCTGTTGAACCTTGATATCGGCGCGGCGATGGGGAGTAAGAGCAGTCAGATCGACTCAAGCTCTGTTCCCAATGAGGCCAGGGGCGAGTTTGCCCTCTCCATGCTCTTTTAATCAGGAGGTTTATTTTATTTGACTTCAGTTTGGCTTGCAGATTAAACTGAAAACAGTTTAAAAAGTTTCGCAAGGGGTGCCACCAGGCTGAGAGTCTTTCACGAGAAGCGACAACCCTTTGAACCTGCTCTGGGTAATGCCAGCGAAGGGAGCGTTTCTAAATTAAGAGTGATGGAAACCATGTCTCTTCGGTAGTTGGCATGGTTTTTTTTTGTCCTGTCCATATTACCCCCTCCATTGCGCGGACAACCCGTTCCGCACTTCGTGGGAGGGGTAGGGGAGGGTGAAAATTGAATTAACCCCTCACCCGGCCTCTCCCACAAGGGGAGAGGAGACATTTAATTTTTGAGAGGGAAGAAAGATGGGGAAAGTGTATATCAAAGGTGCAATGGAGGGGGTCCAGGTTCCGATGCGTGAAATCCTTCTCTCCGGGGGGAATTCCCCGGTGATTGTTTACGATACCTCAGGCCCCTGTACCGACCCCGGGGTTCAGGTCGATATCCGCAAAGGGCTTTCTCCTGTCCGGTCAAAATGGATTCAGGAGCGCAATGACGTCGATCAGCTTCAGGAATCTTCCTCGGCCTTTGGCCGAATCAGAAAATCCGATCCGAATTTAGCCGGACTCCGGTTTCAACATATCCGCAAACCGCTTCGGGCAAAACCAGGCAGAAATGTGACCCAAATGCATTATGCCCGAAAAGGGATGATTACGCCTGAAATGGAGTTTATCGCCATCCGGGAAAATCAGATGCTTGAAGCGGCCGCTCATAACGGCAAGGGGACTTTTCAGCATGCCGGAGAATCTTTTGGCGCGTCAATTCCTTCGAGAATCACTCCTGAATTTGTCCGTGATGAAGTCGCGCGGGGGAGAGCGATCATCCCGGGAAGCATTAACCATCCCGAAATTGAGCCGATGATCATCGGCCGGAATTTTCTGGTCAAGATTAATGCCAATATCGGCAATTCAGCGGTGGCCTCCACGATTGAAGAAGAGGTCGAAAAGATGATCTGGGCGACCCGGTGGGGATCCGATACGGTGATGGACCTTTCAACCGGTAAAAATATCCATGAAACGAGGGAATGGATTTTACGGAACTCCCCGGTGCCGATAGGGACGGTCCCGATCTATCAGGCCCTTGAAAAAGTGGGGGGGAAGGCCGAAGAGCTCACCTGGGAACTATTTCGCGACACATTGATAGAACAGGCCGAACAGGGGGTCGACTATTTCACCATCCATGCCGGCGTTCTCCTGCGGTATATTCCAATGACCGCCGGACGAAAGACGGGGATTGTTTCGCGAGGCGGGGCGATTATGGCGAAATGGTGTCTTGCGCATCACAGGGAAAGTTTCCTCTACACCCATTTTGAAGACATCTGCGACATCATGAAAGCCTACGATGTTTCTTTCAGCCTCGGAGACGGGTTGCGCCCCGGTTCAATCGCCGACGCCAATGATGACGCCCAGTTTGGCGAGCTGGAAACCCTCGGAGAATTGACCAAAATCGCCTGGAAACATGAAGTCCAGACGATGATCGAAGGGCCGGGCCATGTTCCGATGCACCTGATCAAGGTCAATATGGAAAAGCAGATCAAAGAGTGCCACGAAGCCCCTTTTTATACCCTGGGCCCCTTAACCACAGACATTGCTCCCGGCTATGATCATATTACATCGGGGATCGGAGCGGCGATGATCGGATGGTTCGGGTGCGCCATGCTCTGTTACGTGACCCCTAAAGAGCATCTCGGCCTGCCGACCAAAGAAGATGTCAAAACAGGGGTCATTACTTACAAGATAGCGGCCCATGCGGCCGATCTGGCCAAAGGACACCCCGGCGCCCAGCAAAGGGACAATGCCCTTTCTGATGCGCGGTTTGAGTTCAGGTGGGAGGACCAGTTTAACCTGTCGCTTGACCCTGAAACGGCAAGAGCCTTTCATGATCAGACCCTCCCTTCGGAAAATGCCAAAGTCGCCCATTTTTGCTCGATGTGCGGGCCTCATTTTTGTTCAATGAAAATTACCGAAGATGTCCGGCAATATGCGGAGCAGAAAAAACTGGATGAAAAAGAGGCCCTTGAAGCGGGGATGAAAGAAAAGTCGGAGGAGTTTAAGGCGTCCGGTTCCGAGATTTATCGATAGTGTGGGTCACGGTGACGATGGTGTGGATGCCGCCTCTCACAAAAAAATCTCCCACGACCTTCATAAACCTCGGCGCGACCGCCTGGACCAGGTCGTCGAGGATCTTGTTTGTCACCGCTTCGTGAAATGCCCCTTCGTTCCGGTAAGACCATAAATAGAGCTTCAGCGATTTCAACTCCACACAGAGCCGGTCGGGAATATAATTGATTTTGATGGTCGCAAAATCGGGCTGTCCGGTTTTCGGGCAGAGACAGGTGAATTCGGGGCATTCGAATTGAATCTCGTAGTCCCGCTCCGGATTCGCGTTTGAAAAGGTTTCAAGTGTTTTAGACGGAGCTGTGCTCAACGAGAAGTTCTCCTGATGGGTCTGCTGTTTAAGTCATAAATGATTCTGAGCCCCTCAAGGGTCAGATGAGGATCGACTTTGTCGATGGCAGGGGCTTCCGGAGCGATCAGCGCTGAAAGCCCGCCGGTGGCAACGACCATCGCTTTTTCTTTCGTCTCTTGTTTGATCTTTTCAATTAATCTTTCGACCAGGCCCGCATACCCGAAAATAATCCCCGACTGCATGCTGGTAATCGTATCTTTTCCGATGACCCGATCAGGCTTGACCAGTTCAATTTTCGGGAGTTTGGCCGCCCGTTGAAAAAGGGCCTCCGCGGAAATGGTCAGGCCGGGAGCAATGACCCCCCCTCTGTAATCCCCTTTTTTTGAGAGGCTGCAAAAGGTGGTGGCAGTCCCAAAATCAACGATGATCAAAGGCCCCCCATAAATCTGATATCCGGCAACGGCGTTGACGATCCGGTCGGCCCCTATTTCAGCTGGATGTTCATATTCGAACCGGATCCCCATTTTTAATTGCGTGCTGACGACCAGAGCCTCTGTTTGAAAATATTTTACCGATATTTCTTTGAAGATAGGGGTCAGGGGAGGGACTACGGAAGAGAGGATGGCGCCGGTGATCTCTTCAGGGAGGATCTTTTTTAAAGAAAATAGATCTTCCATCAAGATGGCATATTCATCAACCGTTTTATGCGGATGCGTTGAAATCCGCCATTCGCCGGTTAACGTTTTCTTTTCAAACAAGCCCAGAACGATATTCGTATTGCCTATGTCAATCGTCAACAGCATTTTTATGTTTCCCCGATCGTCTGGAGGTGAATCACATCGCCCGCCATGACGGTGACCTTGGCCCCATCCTCTGTTTCTACCATCAGGCCTCCGTTGGAATCAAGGCCAATCGCCTTTCCGGAAAGGGTTTGGCCCGGCTGCCTTACAATGACGCTTTTCCCCAGGGTATTGGAGTGTTTTTCCCACTCGGATAAAACCGTTCCCGGGCCTTTTTGATAAAAAAGTTCCAGATCTTCCTCGATTTTTTCCAGAATAGAAATACAGAGCGCTTCCCGGTGGAGATCATGTTTTAATTCTTTTTTTAAAGAGGTGGCTCTTTCTGAAATCAGGGCGGGGAACCGGCTCATATTCACATTGATTCCGATTCCCAATACCAGATAGTCGATTTGATCCCCTTTGAGATAGAGTTCGGTTAAAATCCCTCCCAATTTTTTTTCGTTGACCATGATATCGTTCGGCCATTTAATGTCAGCAACGAGGCCGGTAGAAGATTGAATGCTCTTGACCAGAGAAACGGAGGCCAGAAGGTTAATCCATCCGGCAGTTAGCGGTGAAATCCGGGGTCTTAAAAGGATCGAAAAATAAAGATTCGCAAAGGGGGGGGAGATCCATGACCGGCCAAGCCTCCCTTTTCCATGGGTCTGTTTATCCGCGATGACCAGAGTTCCTTCCGGGCTCCCTTTATGACCCGCCTCGGAAGCCTCAAGGTTGGTGGAACCGATTGATTTAAAGTAGAGGAGCTCTTTCCCGATATAGCGGGTCCGCAATGACTTGATGATCTGGTCTGTATGGAGTCCCTTTTTTACAGTCAACGGTTTGTTCCTTCCGGTCTTTGGATCGACCGATCCACAGGTCGGACCGGTTCAATGTCCATACTCATATCGATGGCCCGCGCCGAATGGGTTAAGGCGCCTATCGAAATATAATCAACGCCGGCTTCGGCAATAGCCCGGACGTTGTCGAGGTTCACCCCGCCGGATGCTTCGATCAATGCCCGGTTGCCAATCAGGGAGGCCGCTTCTTTAATTTTGCCAGGAGTCATATTGTCGAGAAGAATAATATCTGCTCCTCCTTCGAGGGCGATCATCGCCTCTTTTTTATCTTTCACTTCGACTTCAATCAGAGAAAAAGGTTTTAACCCGGTCCGGATAGCGTTTAACGTCTCTTTTAGCCCCCCTTTTAAAGTAATATGATTATCTTTGATTAAAACCGCGTCCCCGAGATGAAACCTGTGATTCTGGCCTCCCCCCTGATAAACGGCATACCGTTCCAGAAGTCTTAATCCGGGGGTTGTCTTCCGGGTGTCGAGAATTTTTGCTTTTGTCCCTTCGACCGATTTGACGAAGGTTGAGGTTAAGGTGGCAATACCCGATAATCGCTGTAGAAAATTCAAAGCCACCCGTTCTCCTTTGAGAAGGGTTCTCCCATCGCCATGAAACGTCATCAGGAGCTCCCCTTTTTTGACTCTGGCGCCATCCTCATGATGAAGGGTGACGGTAATCCCCCGGTCGAGAATGGAAAAAAGCTCTTTAACGACAAACCCTCCGGCCAGGACACAGGCTTCTTTCGGGAAAATAGTCCCCTTTGCCGAAATGAATCCGGGAAAGAGAGCCTGGGTCGTAATATCTCCCCATCCCAGGTCTTCATTCAGGGCTTCTTTGAGAAGTTCTTGAATCTGCACCGGATGGATCATCATATTGATTTTAGCTTCTCAATTTCCGCAAGTAAAAAACTTTTTTTATTTTCGAGCCTGATTTTTCTCGCTTCTTCTTCTTTCACGATTTTTTCCGGAGCGTTTTTGGCGAAGTTGGGATTTTCAAACTTTTTCAGAATGGCCGAAAGGTCTGCGTGAATCGCGTCGATCTGTTTTTCCAGCCGTTTAATTTCATCTTTAGGATCGGTGATTCCCGTCAAATCGACATAAAGAGTGCCGATATTGCAGACAGAGGCGGCGGAATAAGCCGGCTTTTTAAGGTCAGACCCGGCCACCAGCTCCGATAACCGTCCCAGCTTTTTAATAAAAGCTTCCTGTTTTTTTATTTTTTTTACCGATTCTTCTTTTAAAAGGATGTAAGCGCTTAACTCCTTGCCCGGCGGGATATTATTTTCACCCCGGATATTTCTCAAACCTTTAATAATCTCTTTCAGATCTTCCATTAATGGAATAATCCCCTCCGGATCCTGAAAAGAAGGGGTTCGGGGATAAGAGAGGGCCAGAATATTCTGACCTTCGCCTGAAAAGGTTTCCCAGAGCGACTCGGTAATAAACGGCATAAAAGGGTGGAGGAGGAGGAGAATCTCCCTGAAGGTCGAGACCATGATCTGCCGGGTGGAGACGGCCTGGAATTCCGTTCCGGCCTGTGGATCGCTTGCGCGGAACGATTTGTCCGCGACCGGTTCAGAGACCGAAAAGACCGGTTTGACAAACTCAAGGTACCAATCGCAATACTCATGCCAGGTGAAATGATAAATCGCGTTTGCCGCTTCGTCAAAACGGAACTGTTCGAGCGACCGGTTGACCTGGATCACGCATTCCCGGAGTTTTAATGAAATCCATTGGTCGGGGAGCGTATCTTCGACCGGTTTTGAAACGACCGGATAGGGCTCCTCTTTTAAATTCATCAAAATAAAACGGGCGGCGTTCCATAACTTATTGCAAAAATTCCGGTATCCCGCAAAACGCTCTTCTTCAAGGAGAATGTCTCTCCCGGGGGCCGCCATGGCCGCGAGGGTAAACCGAAAAGCATCTGTTCCATACCGGTCCATCAAGGCCAGAGGGTCGACGACATTCCCTTTGGACTTGCTCATTTTTTGCCCTTCGGCATCCCGGACCAGGGCATGGATGTAGACCTGCTTAAACGGGACATCTCCCATAAATTTCAGTCCCATCATAATCATCCGGGCGACCCAGAAAAAAACAATATCAAAGGCGGTCACCAAAACCGAGGTGGGGTAGAATCTTTTTAATTCTTTCGTTTTATCGGGCCATCCCAATGTTGAAAATGGCCAGAGGGAGGAGGAGAACCAGGTATCCAGGACATCGGGCTCCTGGAGAAACTCGCTCCCTTTGCATTTTTCACAACGAACCGGTTTGACCACGCTGACGACCGGCGAAAGAGATTTAAACAAAAATGGAGAGCCGCTTTTTCTTAACTCCGGATGGCAGTCGAGGCAATACCAGGCAGGAATCCGGTGCCCCCACCAGAGCTGTCTCGAAATGCACCAGTCTTTAATATTTTCCATCCAGG
>JACQBY010000150.1 GCA_016201875.1 Nitrospirota bacterium | reverse complement strand
GGCGATGGCCGAAGGGAAATTCCGCGAAGACCTTTATTATCGGCTCAATGTCGTCCCCATCTTTCTTCCGCCTCTTCGTGAAAAAAAAGAGGATATCCCGATGTTAGCGGCTTTTTTCCTTAGAAAGTACAACGAAGAAAACGGAAGGGCTGTTAAAATAGATCCGGAGGCGGTCAGGGCTCTGATGGATTACCATTGGCCGGGCAATGTCAGGGAGCTTGAAAACACGATCGAACGGATGGTCGTGATGGCCGAGTCGGAAGCGATTCATAAACCCGATGTGATGAAATTAGTCGCGGCTATTCCAAGCGATGAGACATTATTCGATGAGACGCCTGCCGGAAAAAAAGGGGACCTCACCACTACCGTGGAGTCTGTGGAACGGACAAAAATCATGGAGGCCTTAAACCGGAGCGGGGGAGTGCAGGCCAAAGCGGCCAAAGTTCTTGGTATTTCCCCCAGGCAGATCGGATATAAAATGAAAAAATATAAAATCAATCTGAACACCCGATAGTATGAAATACAGATGACAGGAAAAATCAATGATAAGGAATAATTGAAAGAAAAAACCGAAACCGGAGAGAAAACCGGCAACTCACCGGGTGGGCGCTTGCAATTGCCAGTTTAAAGGGAGGATTATCTCTCTCCAGTTTCGGGTGAATTGAATCTACGTCCAGAAAGATTTTCCGGTATAAATCGGCCTGAGCAAATCATACATTGAAACAATTCCGATAATTTTAGAATTTTCCGATACGGCAAGATGCCTCACATGATGCTCCAGCATCATATCGCTCGCATCATTATCCGATTGATCCTCATTAATAATAAACGGAACCGACATCACCTCTTCCACTTTTGTCACGTAAAAGTTGAGATCTTTTGCAAGCACATTTCTGACCACATCCCCTTCTTCAAGAAGACCGATGATTTCATTCCCTTTGCAAACCATTAAACTTCCAATCCTCTTTTCCGCCAGAATATTAATCGCCTCGCGAACGGTTTTATTCGCCTCGATGATGATGGGGTACCTGGTCATAATATCTTTAACTTTAACCATAAGACACCTCTCTTTTTCAGACCCCTCAAAAACGATAAATACTTGAGATAAAACCGGATGGGGATCTTTTTCCCCTAAAGGATAGCCCTTCGACGTTGTGTATCCGTCGACGTCTCCGAGATCCCCACCCGTCTTGTTTATAATAAGATGCATAGATCATACCATTAAACTTTTAAATCACGGCCGATTCATCAAATAAATTGTCTTTATTTTTCAAGCATTTCTAATAGTTTTCTGTTTCAAGTTTTTTTCATGGGATCATCATAAAAAACGGGATGTAAACCCCTCTTGACGCCAAATCCTTTGAGGAATGAAAAAGCCCCATTTTTCAACGGACAACGAATGTATACCCACTTAGACAGATAAACACCCCATTCAGCATTTTTTGACATTCATTGGTCGGAAAAGACT
Source organism: Nitrospirota bacterium (assembly GCA_016201875.1). Classification (GTDB taxonomy): domain Bacteria; phylum Nitrospirota; class Nitrospiria; order JACQBW01; family JACQBW01; genus JACQBY01. The sequence goes on along the minus strand of JACQBY010000150.1, from coordinate 8,248 downwards.
GGATACCCGCCTGCGCGGGTATGACGATTCTATGCGAGTCCTGAGAGGTTTTTTTTGTCATTCCCGCGAAAGCGGGAATCCAGAAGATTTTCCTATCTCTGTTCTCGGGCTTCGGTTCCTGCTTGCTGATCTCTCTATTCTGTGTTATATATCTGCTGAAAATCTCTGACAAATTTAATTTTTAATGCAATGCCCGGGTTAAGTATAAAGATGAGCATAAAAGAAGAAAAAGAGGGGCAAAAGGCTCCGGTTTTTAAAACCGGATCGATAGGTCTGATTGGCCGGCCCAATGTCGGAAAATCGACCCTGTTAAACCGGATTCTGGGGGAAAAACTTGCCATTGTGTCGGACAAGCCCCAGACGACGAGAAACCGGATACTCGGCATCAAGAACGATCCCGATGCCCAGATCCTTCTCATTGATACGCCAGGGCTCCATAAGCCCAAAACACGGTTAAACGAAATGATGGTGCGAAGCGCGGTGAATGTCATCCTCGAAGCCGATGTCATTTTCCTTCTCATGGAGATGGGGAAAAAAGGGTTCTCGCAGGATGAAGAGCTTCTGACCTTTGTCACCGGTGAAAAGCGAGGACCGGGTTCAGGCGTTACCTCCACCCCTCTTTTTTTAGTCATCACAAAAGCAGACCTGGCGCGGAGAGAAGAACTTCTTCCCGTGATGGAAACATTGTCCAGAAAAAATATTTTTGATGAAGTTGTTCCAGTCTCGGCGTTAAAAAACGAAAATATCGACCGTCTCATCGATCTGGCAAAATCGTATTTGCCAGAAGGTCCCCCGCTCTTCCCTCTCGATGAGTATACCGATCAGCCGGTCCGTTTTTTGGCGGCTGAATTAATCAGGGAAAAAATTATTCAGAAAGTTTATCAGGAAGTTCCCTATTCCGTGGCGGTTCAAATCGAGTCCTATGAAGAAAAACCTGAAAAGAACCAGGTATCGATCCGGGCGGTCATCTATGTCGACCGGGCTTCCCAAAAGGGGATCCTGATCGGGCGGAAGGGAGAAACGCTCAAAAAGGTCGGAACAGAGGCCAGGCTGGAATTACAGGAGATTCTTGGAACCAAAGTCTATCTTGAAACCTGGGTTGAAGTTAAAGAAAACTGGAAAAATGACGATCAGCTTTTAAGAAATCTCGGGTATGAATAGTTCCTCAGTCTACATCAGCGAATTGCTCGGAGTCCCCGTTTTGGACGTGGTCGGGGAGGAGATCGGACGGGTGAAAGATTTTTTCATTACACCGGGGGAGACCTTCCCGAAAATATCGGCCGTTTTATACGGATATCGCAGGGAATATGTCCTCCCATGGGAAAAGGTCAATTTTTATAACCGCCGGTTTTTTTCAACCCGAATACATAAAATCGACCAGCGTAAGGCCGAGCTGACCCGCCAGGAGATTCTGATCAAAAGAGACATTCTCGACAAGCAGATTGTCGATATCCATGGAGCGAAGCTCGTCAGGGTGAATGACCTTGAGTTTCAGGATTTCAACGGCTCTCTCTCTCTGGTTTCTGCCGATGTGGGGATCCGGGGAATTTTAAGAAGGCTTCTGGGGGGAAATGCCAGAGAATGGTGGCGAAAAACGCTGGATCAGAAAAAGTCGAAGCAACTCATCAGCTGGACATACGTGGCGCCGATTCAGCCCAAGTTAAGCCGGCTCGAACTCAATATCCCCCGCCAGAAGGTTTCACAACTCCTCCCTCAGGACATTGCCGACATTCTGGAACAGGTTTCATTGAAAGAAGGGGAGTTCCTTTTTAAATCCCTTGATAAACAGATGGCGGCAAAAACGCTTCCCGAATTAGACCCGCAGACTCAGGCGAAGATTGTCGAAAAACTGGGAAGAGAAATGGCATCCGACATTCTCGAAATGATGCCTCCCGATAAAGCGGCGGACGTCCTGGGGGATTTGCCCGAAAACAGCGCCCGCGAAATTATCAGGGGGATGGAAAAGGACGAGGCGAAAGAAGTCCAGGAACTGCTGGAGCACCGTGAAGACACCGCGGGGGGGATGATGACCACCGAATTCTTTACGGTATCGCCCGAGGTGACCTTTGACGAGGCGATTTTCAAGATTAAAGAAGCGGGGAGGGAGGTGGAAACGATTTACTACCTCTATGTGGTCGATGATCAAAAGAGATTGCTCGGTATCTGCTCCCTGCGCGATTTATTGTTGTCCCGGTGGGATCAAAAAATATCGGCGGGAATGGTCACCCATATCAAATCGGTCTCTCCCGAATCGCCGCAAAAAGAGGTGGCCTCCCTCATTTCAAAATATAACCTGTTGGCCGTTCCGGTTCTGGACCATGACCAGAAACTTCTCGGCATTGTCACCGTTGACGATGTGGTGGATATTTTAATGACCCATTACCCCGGCGGCAATTAATCCCTTAAAAGCGATGATTAAAAGAAGAGTTTTCTTATTCCTGGCGGTGATCGGCCCCGGCATTATCACGGCAAATGTGGATAACGACGCCGGCGGCATCACGACCTACTCTCTCGCGGGGGCCCATTTCGGCTATTCCCTCATCTGGGCGCTGATTCCGATTACCCTTGCCCTGATTATGGTCCAGGAGATGTCGGCAAGAATGGGGGTGGTCACAGGCAAAGGGCTGGCCGATTTGATCCGTGAAAATTACGGGATCAAAGTCACCTTTTACCTGATGCTCCTCCTTCTATTAACCGATCTGGGGAATACGGTGGCCGAGTTTGCCGGCTGGGCCGCCGCCATGGAGATCTTCGGCGTCAGTAAATATATTTCAGTCCCCATCGGCGCGTTTTTTATCTGGTGGCTGGTGGTTAAAGGAAGCTACCGGTCGGTTGAAAAGGTTTTCTTAATTGCCTGCACTGTCTATTTTACCTATATTATTTCCGGTTTTCTGGCCCATCCGGACTGGAAAGCCATTGCCGTTCAGACGGTTGTCCCGCAGATTTCGTTTCAATCTGATTATCTGGTGATGCTGATCGGCCTGATCGGAACGACCATTGCCCCCTGGATGCAGTTTTATCTTCAATCGGCCATCGTTGAAAAAGGGATCGAGATCAAGGATTACAACGTGTCGAGGCTGGATGTCATCTTCGGCTGTATTTTTACCGATGTGGTCGCTTTTTTTATCATTGTGGCCTGCGCCGCCACCCTTTTTCAGAACCATATCCGGATTGAAACCGCCCAGGATGCCGCCCTCTCCCTTGCCCCTCTGGCCGGGAAATTTGCCGCCCAGCTTTTTGCCTTCGGGTTGGCCAACGCCTCTTTATTTGCCGCGTCGATTCTTCCTCTGGCAACCGCCTATTACATCTGTGAAGGGTTCGGATGGGAAGCGGGAATCAATAAAACGTTTAAAGAAGCCCCCCAGTTTATGTGGCTTTATACCGGGTTGATTGTGATCGGGGCGGTCAGCATTCTGGTTCCGAATGCCCCACTTCTCAAGATCATGTTCTTATCCCAGGTGGCCAACGGGATCATGCTCCCCTTTGTGCTGGTCTTCATGATTCAATTGATTAACGACCCCCACTTAATGGGAAATTACACCAATTCCCGCCTTTTTAATGTGATCGTCTGGGTGACGACGGCGGTCATGATTGTCTTAACGGTTTTATTATTGGTTTCTTTATTGTTTCCTGGATTATTATAGTCAGGGGCCTTCGCAACAGCAAAAAGATTTTAAAAAACGAATCTTATGTTCGCTGTGAAAACGCTTCCAAAGCTAGCTCTGAGGCCCCCGAACCCCGCGGTCCGCACTGGCAAAGCCAGTTGCTTCGCTTTAAAATAATCGGGAATTTATAAGGAAGTTGCATGCCGTTAATTGAAACAGATGCCATTGTGTTGAACTCCCTCAAACTGGGAGAGGCCGACAAACTGGTGACTTTTTACTCTCCCACCCTTGGAAAAATAAAAGCGGTGGCCAGGGGAGCCAGGAAGGTCAAAAACAAATATGGGAGCTCTCTCGAACCCTTTACCCATGGGCATCTGGTTATTTACGATAAAAAACCGCAGGTTTTATACCGTCTTTTCCAGTCCGATATCATAGAATCTTTTCAGAGGGTCAGATCGGACTATGACAAAATCATGACGACCTCCCATTTTTCCCTTTTTATTGAAGCGCTTTCACCGGAGGGGGACCCCTCTGTTCCTGTTTTCAATCTTTTTTTAAAACTTTTAGAATATACGAAGGTTTTTGAGGCTTCTCCCGGCCTGATTAATCTTTTCAAAGTTAAATTCCTGGGGTACGCCGGCTACGAACTCCTTCTTGACCGGTGCGTGAAATGCCAATCAAGTTTCCCCTCGATGAGGTTTTCTCCTTCTCTGGGGGGGATGGTCTGCTCCCCCTGTATTCCGGATAACGCGCTCTATTCGGTGGCCATCTCTCCGGCGGTACAGTCTGTTTTAAAACAGACCTTCAAGATGGACCCCGGTTTAATCTCCCGGATCAGGCCGTCGGAGGAGGTCAATAAAGAAATTTCCCATATCTTAGAGGTCTTTATTTTTCACATCTTGGGAAAAAAGTTTCCTTCGTTAGAAACAACCTCAAAATAAATGAATCGAAACTAATAATAGTTCTTTATTAATCAAAGGGTTATATCGAGTGGATTATTTTTTAATAAGGCCTTTTTCTTGCACTTAAAACAGAGGATGTACAGGTTTGTCTTAAAGAGGTTAAGTGATTTATTTGTTTTGTTTCTATTGGGTATTGTATCAGGTTGTGGCGGTGGAGGGGATTCATCTCCTCCTCCCCCCCCACAAAAGACAACCACCGACCAGATTGTCGTCATTAAACCTGGAGAAGGTTCCGCAAGTATCCTACCCATTGGGCTCCCACAACCGTTATTTCAATCAAGCGCCGTAACGTATACCGACCCTTCTTTTGGTAATTCTTATATTTATGTCATTGGGGGGGCTTATATCGATCCTGCGATCCCCGATGATCCGGTGAGAGTCAATACCGTTTACACTTTCCAGATAGACCCGGGTACTGGCAGTGTCTTATCGCGAAGGATAGAGCCGCAGTTACCCTCTTACTCCTTACCAGGTTTACGAGGTCATACCGCCGTCATTTACAACAGTGGCATTAACAGCGCCATTTATGTCATGGGGGGGATTGGAGGGAGGGGGTTTCAAAAGACCATTTATAAAAGTGTTATTATCCCCCCTTCGACCCCTACTTCTTATCCGGATTTGGGTCCATGGAACATTGTCGGGTATCTTCCAGTTGAGGAAACGGGTCATGCCTCGGTGGTTTCAGGGAATTGGCTCTATGTGATCGGTGGGATAGAATCTGGTTTTCCTGATCCCGATTGTGTTTTTACCCAAAATTGTCAGGGTTCTCCAACGACTGTTTTTTCTAATAAAATCTATGGGTATAATCTTACGTCAGGTTTTTCTACCTCTACAGCCTATACCATGCCCAAAAAACTCTTTACTCCCTCCGCGGTGGCTATCCCCGGTCCTCCAAATGATCAAATCTGGGTCCTGGGGGGGTGGGATGGCACCGCGAATTCAACGACGGCTTATCTATTTAATGTGAGCAACGGACTCGTTTCTCCTGTTTCTCCGACGAGTCCCGTGCCAGATTTATATTGGAACGGTATCAGTAAAGCCGTTGGATTGTTCCTTTCAGGGCAAATGTTTCTTATAGGAGGGGTGTCGGGATCTCTCACACCGCCGGATGAGATTCTCAGAAGGAATATTTTCTCTTCCACCCCCTCTTCACCCTTGGGATGGAACCCAGAGCCCTCTTTGCCTCAAACGATTGAATATTTTTCAGCCGCCTCTGCCGGAGATACCATCTATGTTTTTGGCGGCCTTGCTGTTACCCCCTAAAAGAAAATCGGTTCTTATTGTTCATTCCAATTGACGGTTTTTTTTAAAATTGTTATATTTTAACCAGGTGATATTCAATAGGACTGTTTGATCTATAAAATAACCCTTTTATAAAAAAGGAATTCAATGAAAGAGAACAAAGTCTCTAAAGCTCCCGCAGGAATAAAGCCTTCCATGGCCGACAGGCGGCAATACCATCGGGCTCCCGTCATGATTATGGAAGTCCAGGGGAAACAGTCCGACCGGGTGTTTTTGGCTTACGCCAATGATATCAGCGAGGGAGGCCTCTCTTTAACGACTGAAAACCGTCTGAGGGTGGGGGACCGGTTCCCTATCGAACTGGTCTTGCCTGATCAGAAGACGGTGGTAAACTGTACGGCAGAAGTCGTCTGGAATAAAGAGATTATGAAAGGGGGAATGATCTCCCAGGGGGTTGGCGTCCGCTTTCTCGATTTAGAAGCAGGGAAGAAAAAAGCCATCCATAAAATGGTTGCCACAGAAGAAACAAAAAGAGGTAAAAAATGACGAAAACAGATCAGCAGGCACGGACAAAAGAGAGGCGTGCGTATGATGAACGCCGGATGGAAGACCGAAGGGGAGGGGAGAGGCGAGCGGGTGAAAGACGCCTTGAGTCGTGTCCTTCCTGTCACGGGATTTTAAATGCAAAAGGCTATTGCTACCATTGTGAGGCCCGAATCGTTAAAATACTCCCTTGAGAAAAAAACAGAAGTTATTCTTACTGACACTCCTGGTTTTTTGCGGTTGTTCCCTTTCCCATTCCGTTCGTTCTGTTCCGGAACCCTCCCGCTGTATGGAGCCGATGGACTCCGGCTGGTGCAGGGGAATGGCTTCCTGGTATGGCAAAGATTTTCATGGCCGCAAGACAAGCAGCGGCGAAGTCTATAATATGTACGGTCTGACTGCCGCCCACCGTACCCTTCCGCTTGGAACCCTGATCAGAGTGGTTTCTGTCGATAATGAGAAATCGGTTATGGTGAAAGTCAACGACCGGGGTCCTTTTATTGCCGGACGGATACTCGACTTATCTTACGGGGCCGCCCTTGTTCTTGGCATGGTTCAAAAAGGGACGGCTGAGGTCAAATTCAAGATTGATCAGGCCCCCGCGATCGATGAAAAGGCTTTTTATACCGTTCAGGCAGGGGCTTTCACGGTTAAAGAGAATGCGGTTTTATTTCAGCAGAAATTACAGCAGAAATTTCAACGGACTGTACGTTTGATTCCTTTTGAAACTCCCGACGGTTTGATGTATCGAGTGAGACTGGGGCAATTCCAGAAGGTTGATGAGGCTGAAAAGGCGGCCTCTCTGCTCGAAAAAGAAAACGGGGTGACCCCCTTTGTCCTGAGAGAAGATCAACTCCCATGAAATATTTCAGAAAAACCGGCGAAAAAGGATTCACCTTAATTGAGTTAATGATCGTCATCACCATTATCGGGATTCTCCTTTCTGTCGCCGCTCCCAGGTATAAATCAGCGACCGTTTCCGCAGGCGAAGCGGCGCTCAAAAAAGATCTTTTTATCCTGAGGGATGTGATGGACCAATACTACAGCGACCATGGAGAATATCCTCCAACCCTTAAATCTCTGGTGGAAGCCGGTTATATCCGGAATGTTCCAAAAGACCCCTTTACCGGGTCAACCGATACCTGGGTTGAGGTGCCGGCCGGGGGAGAGGAAAAGGGCGTCTATGATGTTCATAGCGGGAGTGATCTGGTAGGCCTCGACGGCACCCCATATAATGATTGGTAACCAGACTGTTGAAAAAGCCTCATTTGCGTTGTTCTCGTCGTTCGGCAGTCCCGGCCACATCACCTTCTCGGTGGCGCTCATGGCTTGATGCCACTTCCTCGTGGCATCATTCGCCCTCATGTACGGACATATATAAACATTGGGGGCCTGGCAACTGAAGCTTTTTGAACAGTCTGAAACGGCCGGATTTGACAAGTCGGCTATTTATCCTTTAAAATGAATCATTTATAAATAGAAGAGTTTTGAAAAGATGGTGAAATTTTGAGGGATTTTTACAGAATTAATCAGCTCCCCCCGTATGTTCTCAGTACGGTGACCGCGATGAAGGTTGAGGCGAGAAAAAGGGGAGAAGATATTATTGATTTTGGAATGGGCAATCCCGATATGCCGACCCCTCCTCATATCGTTGATAAAATGATTGAGGCTGTCCGGGACCCAAGGAATCACCGGTATTCTCTTTCAAAAGGTGTTTTTAAATTAAGAAAGGCGATCACCGGCTGGTATCAAAGACTTTATGGCGTCGAGCTTGATCCTGAAACCGAAGCGATTGTCACCATAGGGTCCAAAGAGGGGATTTCGCATCTGGCTCTGGCGATTGTCGAACCGGGGGAGACCGTTTTAATTCCGGGCCCTACGTACGCCATTCATGCC
>JACQBY010000021.1 GCA_016201875.1 Nitrospirota bacterium | reverse complement strand
TGTGCTTTTGCATCATGACCACCATTTCAGATTAATCGCAAAACAAACTGATCTGGATACTCTCGATTTTCTGACTTAAAAAATGGGAACGTATATATTATTTTAATCTAATTGTCCGTTGTGCAAAGTCAAGAACTGACCCCAATTCATTACATAATGGGTGACCCCTATTCCTACATAGGTTTTATAAACAATTCGATTAATTTCAATTAAAATATTTGATCTATCATGCCAGGTAGGAGTATAATACGTCGGAGTATGCATAGAATATTTGTTGAGACATCGTTTTTTCAGAGGTACGTCGATAATTTAAATGACGCGACCCTTCTCTCCGATATTCAAAATATCCTTCTTAAGAATCCTTCTGAGGGTGACATTATTGCTGGAACCGGAGGAGTTCGAAAGCTGAGGGTTCGTGATATCTCGCGAGGAAAGGGGAAACGGGGCGGATTCAGGGTACTTTATTTGGACCTGCCTGAAAGGAAAAAAAACTATCTTCTATTGATTTTTAGAAAAAATGAAAGCGAAGACATCTCCCCGGACGAAAAGAAAGAAATCCGGGCACTTGTCTCGTTAATAAAGAAGGAAGCAAGATGAAAAAAACAAAATTAGGTCAAGAACTAATTAAAGGGCTCAAAGAATCTCTGGAATTCGAGAGGGGAAAAAGAACGCTTAGAGTTAGCGACGTAAAACTGCCAAAAAATCCGCCCGTTTGGAGTAACAAACAGATTGTTCAACTTAGGAAAGACAAATTAAGGGTCAGCCAACCGGTTTTTGCCTCTTATCTGGGAGTGAGTATTTCTGCCTTAAGAGGGTGGGAGCAGGGATTGAAGAACCCATCAAGTATAGCGAGACGTTTACTTCAAGTACTATCCAAAGATCCAGACACCTTTATTCGTCTAATCAGGGATATTAACGTACCAAAGAAAAAAGCATCCTGAAATTAAATTGTTCAGGTTTGGAATGAGAAAATCTATATGTTGAACGCATTCTAATTCCCAATCTGCCCCGTTTTGCGGTTTTGGGCAAAAATGACCAAGATGAAGATCCGCCTCTTCCAGCACAGGCAGCCGGTCTCGCCGCCGGGTCGCCATCACTAACCCGACAAACATCTGCTGAGCCGCCGATAAGATATCCCGGCCTAACAGGGGTTTGTGCGCCCGGGGAAAACGATTCACGTGGGTATACAACTCCACACAGAGATCAAAGGATCGCTGAACCAGGGGGAGCCCTTCGTCCTGTTTTGCCTTGTCTTGACTCATCCCATCCTGCCGTCGGGGGAGCGTGGCCAGGCGCCATACTGCGGCGCACGGCCACGGCCGCCAATCCTCAAATGTCAAATCCCAAAACTACCGGGCGCAACGGAACCCGAGGCTGATGCTCGCGTTCGACGGCCCGTTGTTCGCGAGCAGGGCAAACACCCCGGCACCCGTGCCGAAGCTCCAGCTCCCCCCGCGGATCAAGGCCGCGGGGAAGTTGGTACTCCCGGCACCTTGGGCTCCAGCCGGATTGGTGCCATACATATAGTCATTCCCATAACTTGCGCCGGCAGTGCCGGTCGAAGGGGCCCAGGGGGAGGTATTCCCCTGCATCCAGTCGGCTACCCATTCCAAGACATTCCCGACCATGTCATTGACCATCCATTTGGAGACACAATTGCTCCGGGAACCAGTATTGACCGCATTCGCGCTGGAAACGGCGCAATCAGTGGACCCGTTGTCCGTCCCCGGGTCGGGGGTGCCGGCCGCCGCCATCTGCCACTCGGCATTGGTTAAAAGCCTCTTCCCAGAAAGGGCGCAGGCCTGCTGGGCCTGAAACCAGGTCACGCTGGATGAAGGTAAAACATCCGGTTTGGAAACAGCATAAACCGCCGCAGTCCAGTTGCCGTTTGCCGGAAAAGTGCCGGGATAGGCACTCTGGCCGGAAAATACTCCGTATGCTGTGCCGGTGCCGTCTGCGGCAGACCAGATGCTCGCCTCGTATTTGTCCACGCACAACGGCCCCACTTTGACCAATTGGCGTTGACCTCGCTCGATTTGGCGGTGGTCCCCGATGTGAAAATATTAGGCACCGTGGTCGCGGCCCAGGCATAGATCCCCGCTCCCACAATCACCATGGCTAATAACATCACGACTTCAAGCAGGGTAAAACGTCTCTTAAAGGGCTTTTTCATGATCCACTCCTTTTTATATTATGATAAGATTTTTCATCCCCATTTGCCCTGATCCCAGGCCATTTGATCCCAGGTAGACCCTGTAGCCGGGTTGGATGTTGAGGGGGCACTCGCCCCCCCGCCGCCTCCGCAAGAAGTCAGGTTAACACCTAAAATCAGGACCAAGAAGAAGAATAAAATTCTTGCCGTATTTTTCATCTATTCCTCCTATTCATTCAGAAATGGCTCTGTTAAATCGTAGCTTTAATATTCAATCAGCAATGTTCCTTTATCGGTTACTAACCGAAGGAGGACCAGCCCCGGTTTGACGACTTTTGTTTCAGGCGACGGCTTCTCCCGCACAATGATCGTCTGGTTCTTTTCCCCCTCAAAATGAGCCTCTACCTCTTGCAGGTTTGGCCGTTGGCCGAGAGAAATTTTCTGCTCCAATTCTTTCAGGCTTCCCGCTTCCATCTCCCATTCAAAATTCTCCTGGTTTGGCGGCAGTATCTGAACAGGGCCATTGTTGTACTGGAGAGAAATGATCTTGGCCTTTATTTCATGGCCGTCTCTCCTGATCTCTGCAACCAGAACCAGACTGTTCCCGGCAAGATCTGTGACCCTGTAGGTCCGAGATTCTTTCCCCTCCATGTCTTCAGGGGAAGAAGACTTTTCGTCATTTTTCTCAACATGAGGGGTTGTCAGGACCACCACGGTCGGGATGATCGGACCTGGGTTGACTCCTGAGAGAGAATCCTTTCCAAATAGCTGGATATCCCGGGTCGCCGGATCGAACTGAAAGAATGCTTCCGGGGGGGTCTTATCAATCTTCACGACCGGCGTGATATAGGTTCCGCTGTTACCGGCAAGATCAGTAACCCAGACTGTAGCGGTCAACTGACTCCCCTCTGCCGTAAAGAGGATGGGACTCACGGTACTTGTCAGGGCAACGCCTGAAAGGTTGTCGATCGCGGTAAAGGGAACCGATACATCGGCATTATTCCACCCCGCGGCGTTGGAAAGAGGAGAGAGCGCTCCGAACGTGACGACGGGAGGGGTCTTGTCCAGGTTCACCGTGACAGAGGCGGAGGATGAATTCCCGGCTTTATCGGTGGCGGTTCCTGTGATGACTTGACCACTCCCTTCGGTTGTTACAATCACTGGAGCGGGGCAGGAGGCAACCCCTGAACCTGAATCAGAACAGGTAAAGGTCACCGTCACATTGCTGTTGTTCCACCCCGCTCCATTGGGAGAAGGAGACAAAGCGGCTTGAATGGCGGGCGGCGTCGTATCTGCCGGCGGATTCGGCGCGGAAAAAGAACCGATGACGAACGGGGAAAGGGAGTTGGCCTGACCGCAGAGCAGACGGTTGGTCACATCGTTATAAAACGTGACATCTTGCCAGTTTCCGTTAGGATAAGTTCCCACGTAGTGCAACATCGTGGTGGGAGTTGTAATCGTAGGCGGAAGCGCATCATAGCCGATGCAAATGGTAATCGGCGCGGAATAAGATGCCGTTGTCGTCACTCCGAAATAAACAGTGGGATTCCCGATGATCTCAAAGCCGGACGGCGGCGGCGGACCGCCGGTGGTAAAGTTTACCTCGGTATCTCCGGGTATGATCACCTTATCAAAGGTGACGGAAATTGTGTTATTGGTAGCGGCGTTCTGATCCGAAACCCCGCTATTTGTACCCGTCGACGTGTTCGGAGGAGGGTTATTTGTAGAAGAACCGGCGCAGGTATTGGAAGCTAGTTTGATAAAAGTGGCCTGAAAACTGTTATTTGAATCGAAGTATTTGGCCTGGTGTTCTGTCGCCGTAGAAAGAAGGAACACACTTACCTCCGGGACCCGGGTAACGGGAAAACCCGTACCTGTGGCCGTTACGTAGAGGTGAACATCTACGGCTGTTTGGGAGACTTGCGTAACCAGCCCGATCATATCGCCACATGGGCTGTATTGCCAGAAATCATTAACTTGAATAATGTTCTGTTTCGGGGTGAACTGTTTCAAAAGACTCACGAGCGTCCATTGTTTAACGTTTTGGCCGGTCAGGTACTCATAAACAAAGGTCGTCTCGGGGCTGTCCGGGCTGAATCCGATATCCAGGATTTGATGACCTGCGATAGGGGGAAGAAAAACCGGAAAATTATCATGATACTGAAGTGTCTGTTGACTGACTCCCTGAATTTTGTAAATGTCCAAATTAATAGTAGAGCCCTGCGCGTAATCGTAAATGAAATAGGCTCCGGAAGGACTAAAACCAGTAAAGTAATTCGTGACCCCCGACGGCGGTTGAGTATAGAAGACCCGTGTTGCCGGCGAAGCCGTCAAATCGTAAACGTATAAGTCGACGATATTAAAACCTGCTCCAGTGGGGTCCGGAAAGGTCGTTCTGTAATAAAAACGGTCGTCGTCCGGGCTGAAGCCCCAGGTCGTTAACGAAACAGTCCCGGAAGAATAAACCAGCGAACCGCCTGCTTGTTTGGTTATTCTCAATGCGTCTGTTCGATGCGAATCAAGGGGATTAATGGAAATGTCATCATCGAGAAAGTACTTTTGGTTCGGCGAAGCCCAATGTTCAGTCCAATTGTAACTGCCGAGAACCCAGGTCGTCGATAGCATTGTCCCCATAGCTGGGGCTACCGGCGCGGCAGGGGCCACATAGGGTCCGGTCTGGGAACAGGCACATCCGCCCCCAGTTCCAGATCCAGGGGGATTGGTTCCCGAACCGGTTCCTCCGCTGGGGGGAGGCGATACCGTTACCGATGCGGCTGTGGAAAGACTTGCCAGGAGATTCATATCTCCCGGATACGAAACCGTAATGGAATGGACCCCATTGGTCAGAGTCGAAAGGGTCATGGCTGCTATTGCGTCTCCATATACGTCACGTGTGATCGGGACCAAGCCCAATGTCGTCTGCCCATCCCTGAAAAAAACCATCCCTGACGGTTCCGTTGCACTGCCACTTCCTGGCCAATTTACTCTGACCGAAGCCTGGAGGGTCACGGGTCCTCCCTGGATGGACGTACAGGGGGTACAATTGACCGTGGTGGTTGTGGCCGCCTGGTTCACCATTTCCACCAGCGGATCAGACAAACTGCCGGCGTAATGAACATTCCCATGGTAAATAGCGGTGAAAGTGTGGGAGCCGACGGGCCGTAACGGGGGAGAAGCAATCCCCGCGGTACCATTCGATCCAAGCATTTGAGATCCCAGGACTGTTTGACCTTCCATAAAGACGACGCTACCCGTCGTCGGATTGCCAGAACTGCTGGTCACCGTCGCAACGAGGTAGACGGATTGTCCGTAAACGGCCGGGTTGACATCCGCCGTAAGGGTTGTGGTCGTGGGGAGCACCCCGTCTCCTGTCAGAATAATCGTATGAGGAGTGGTGTTGTTGTTGTCGGTGATTGTAATCTTCCCCTTGAGAATCCCCTGCGACAAAGGAGTAAATCTCACCTGAATCGTACATTGAGCCCCGGGGGGAATGACTCTGCCGGTGCAGTCGTCCGTCTCCAGATAGTCCCCCGTCGTCACCAAACTGCTAATGGTCAGATTAGCATTTCCGATATTGGTCAGAGTTACCGTCTGGGGCGCGCTCGTTGTCCCCACCGACTGTCCGGGATAAACTAAAGATGCGGTGGACAGACAAGCTCCCGGTCCGTTAGGGACCGTGTCGACTACCGTTACCGTACCGGAGGCGGAATTGGCGACATAAAGATTACAGAATTCGGGATTCAAAACCAAAGCGGAAGGGGAACTCCCTACCGAAACCGTTGTGATGGCATAGAGAAGGTCTCCGTCAATGACGGTGACATCATTGGAGAGCTCATTGGCGACATAAACCATATTGGCGGCTGGGTCGATTGCGATCTTGTTTGGGGCTATTTTTTTATCTGAGTAGGAGTAAACAGGGGCCTGGCCGACCGGAATGTTTTTGAGAATGGTGTTGCTGGTTCCGTCGATCGCCGTCACCATAGCTCCCTGTCCGGCTGTCGCACTATAGGCCGCCGCGTAAAGTTTATTGTCCACCGGATTAACTGCGAGGGCATAAGGATTGCTATCGAGAGAGATATCCGCCATGATTGAATTGCTGAACTCATCAAACACCTTTAGCCTCCGGTTCCAATAACTGGGGCCTCCAATGTAGACCGCAGGAGGATTGAGCGCAAAAGCCTGCGGATGGAAATTTGTACCGAAGCTTACCAATCCAAGATTGGTCGAAGATTCTAAAACGAATACCGTATCGTCGCCGTAAACGGCGTCATAGGCCTGGCCAGTCAGCGGACTCACCGCCACTGCAGGCGAATCACAATAAATACTGCTCGCGGTGAGCTGGTTGGTGGCTCCGTCAATGATGCAAGCTCCTCCCCCGACATAAATCTGGTTGGTCTCCGAATTAATGGCCAGCGCAACAGGCCACCTGCCCACTGAAACCGTGGCGGAAACCTGGTTGGTGGCGCCGTCAATGACCGTTACGCTATTGGTGGGCCAATTCATGTTGGCCACGTAAATCATATTCGTCTGCGGATTAACAACAATCGCGGCAGGTCCTTGTCCGACAGGGATGGAGGGGACAACAATCATATTGGTGTACGAATCGATGACCGTCACATCATTTGATCCTTGATTCGCGACATAAAGGCGATGGGTCAGAGGATTGAGCGCCATCGCGACCGGTCCGGTCCCAACCGATAAAGTATGGGTTAAGGGGGGTCCATTCAGTTTCGGTGGCCAGCTCACCCCTGCAGTTACCGGAGAGGGGGTACTGCTCCCTAGAAATATCGTATCCCCCGAATAAACGGCGGTGATGGCGTTTGATCCCGCGGGAAGTGAGACTAGGGTAAGAGTTGCCGTTCCGGACGAAGTCACGGGAGCTGTCCCGATGATCGTCGCGCCTCCTAGAAATTGGACACTCCCCGTTGGTATGCCTGTTCCGGTACCGGCTGTTATCGTCGCAGTTAGCGTAACGGGATCTCCAAACTTAGCGATCGCCGGAGAAACGCTCACTGTAATAGTTGTTGGCACGGTCGGAGCGGTTTGTCCCCACGCTCCGGAAACCGCAAAGAGTAGAAAAACCGAGCTAAAGAAAACATTACGAATAGGGCAAAACATGGTCACCTCCGGTAGAAACGGTTTTATGATTTTTTTATTTTCCATTTTGATCAATTCCCATTATTCAATTGGTGCAAGATAAAGGTTGTAAGTTTAAGTTGAGTTGAAGAATATCACCCGGCTGGGGACAGATAGGGGACAGATTCCAGGAAAAATGAAGAATTTTAAAGAAAATAAACTAAAAAGAGCCTTAATAAGATTTTCTGAATAAAATGAATAGGTTATAAACTCTATTCAGAGGTTAAGAGTTTTTCAATCCTTGCGGCTTTTGAAAG
>JACQBY010000155.1 GCA_016201875.1 Nitrospirota bacterium | reverse complement strand
TTTTCGGGGACTCCGGGAACCGACAGCATAGAAAAAATCCAGACGGCAGGAAACACGCAGGCCATCGGAGAGGCCCTTTTTACGACCTATCTCTGGCCGTTTGAAGTGGCGTCGCTGGTGTTGCTGGCGGCGATGATCGGCGCGATTGTTCTCTCAAAAAATGGAATTTTAAAAGAGTCATGGCAGTCAAAAAAAAGGCCTGAATAATTAAGGAAAGCAAAATGGTCCCTTTATCGTATTACATCATCTTATCCTCTATTTTGTTCATGCTCGGCGTCATCGGCGTCCTGGTCCGGAGGAATATCGTCATCATTCTCCTGTCGATTGAGATGATGCTGAACGCCGCGAATATCAATTTTGTCGCTTTTTCCCATTATCTCCACAACATCGCCGGACAGGTCTTTGTTTTCTTTGTTTTATCGGTCGCCGCGGCGGAAGTGGCCATCGGTCTGGCGATCATCATCGCCCTCTATAAAAATCATAAGACGATTAACGTTGAAGAAATTAACCTGATGAAATGGTGACCGGAAGGTCATAAATGAAATGAATCTCTATATTCTGATCCCTTTATTTCCATTTTTGGCTTTTATCATCATCGGCCTCTTTGAAAAACAGGTCGAGGGAAAAAGCCACTGGATTGCCATTCCGGCGGTCATGGCCTCGTTTGTCCTTTCGGTCAAGCTCTTTTTCGATGTTTATCCCGACCATGAAATCATTCAGACCTGGTATCAATGGATCACCTCGGGGACCTTCAGCGTCATGATCGGGATGCAGGCCGACGCATTGACCGCCGTCATGCTCATCCTTGTGACGACCGTCAGTTCGCTGGTCCATCTATATACCGCGGGATATATGCATGGGGACCGGGGTTATGACCGGTTTTTTGCCTATATCGCCCTCTTTACCTTTTCGATGATCATGCTGGTGATGGCCAATAACTTCCTCCAGCTCTATGTCTTCTGGGAGGCGGTGGGCCTCTGTTCGTACCTTCTGATTGCCCACTGGTATGAGCGGGAGTCGGCTTACAAGGCGGCGACCAAAGCCTTTGTCGTCAACCGCGTGGGAGATTTTGGTTTCGGTCTCGGGATTCTGCTGATTTTTTCTCTCGTCGGTTCGCTTGATTATCAAACGGTTTTTGCCCACTTGAACGAACATGCCGGACAGACGATCAATCTATTAGGCTGGATCGGGAGCGAATGGAACGTTGATGTCATCACCTTAACCGCCATCCTCCTGTTCATCGGCGCGATGGGAAAATCGGCGCAGTTTCCGCTTCATACCTGGCTCCCCGACGCGATGGAGGGTCCAACGCCTATTTCCGCCCTGATTCATGCGGCGACCATGGTGACGGCGGGGGTCTTTATGGTGGCCAGAATGCACCCGATTTACGACCTCTCCCCCTTTGCGCAGCATTTCATTATGGTGATCGGGGCCGTCACAGCCTTTATGGCGGCTTATATCGCTTTGACCCAGAATGATATCAAACGGGTGGTGGCCTATTCGACCCTCAGCCAGCTCGGTTATATGATGCTGGCCTGCGGAGCGGGGGCTTATACCGCCGGGATTTTTCATCTCCTTACCCATGGCGCCTTTAAGGCGCTTCTCTTTCTCGCCTGCGGGAGCGTCATCCATGCCATGGCAGGAGAGCAGGATTTAAGAAAAATGGGGGGGTTAAAGCCCTACATGCCGGTGACCTACTGGACCTTTTTAATGGGGGCGATCGCTCTTTCGGGGATCCCTCCTTTTTCCGGATTTTTCAGCAAAGACGAAATTTTATGGCAGGTCTTCAACGCCGATTTCGGCGGAAAGATTTTCTGGGCGGTCGGAACGCTGGTGGCTTTTATGACGGCATTTTATACTTTCAGGCTGATCTTTACGATCTTTCATGGAGAGTATAAAGGAGACCCCGAGGTCAAGCGCCATCTCCATGAATCTCCCTGGACGATTACCGTCCCTCTGGTCGTTTTAGCCCTCTTATCGGTGTCGGCGGGCTGGATTGGCCTTCCCGGCGAAGGTCTTAACCTGATTGAGCCGTTTTTAGGCCATGCGGTCGGGGAGCATCATCATGAGATGGCCCTTGAAATGCAGCCGATTCTGGTGGCCATTGCCGTGGCCATGGGGCTGGCTGGAATTGGCATGGCCTACTTCTTTTACCTGAAAAGGACTGATATTCCCGGAAAGCTGGCCGCCTCGATGAAAGGCCCTTATCAGGTTTCCCTGAATAAATTTTACATTGATGAGTTTTATGATTGGGCCTTTGTCAACGCTTCGATTGCCTTTGCCCGGGCCCTCTGGAGGGGATTCGATGTTCTGATTGTTGACGGCCTGGTCAACGGCGTCGCGAGAATGATCCAGGGCTGGGGGAAGCAGATGCGCTATCTCCAGACGGGGCAGTTGCAGCATTATGCCATGGTGATGGCTGTGGGGATTTTTATTATCGTCAGCATTTATTTATTTTTTTAGAGAAAAAATAATGGAAGAAATTATCTATAATTCCTCCGGGTTTCCCATCTTGACTTCGGTGATCTTTTTTCCCCTGATTGGAATCCTTCTGATTCTGCTGGCCAGAAGCAACGAAATGATCCGGTCGATTGCGCTCGGCGCCAGCCTGGTTGATTTTGTTCTTTCTTTGCCCCTCTTATTCCATTTCGATTCCTCCACTTACCGGATGCAGCTGGGAGAAACCCATTCCTGGATTCCCCAGTTTCATATCAATTACACGCTCGGAATCGACGGGATTTCCCTCTGGCTGGTCATCCTGACCACTTTTTTAACTCCGATCTGCATTTTATGCTCCTGGCATGCGATTGAAAAACGGGTTAAAGAGTTTATGATCTCCCTCCTATTGATGGAAACCGCCATGCTCGGGGTTTTCATGGCGCTCGACTTTGTTCTCTTTTACATCTTCTGGGAAGCCATGCTGATTCCGATGGTTCTGATTATCGGCGTCTGGGGCGGACCCAACCGGATTTACGCCGCGGTGAAGTTTTTCCTCTATACGCTGGCCGGGAGCCTCCTGCTTTTAATTGCCATTATCGCATTCTATTTCGCCGGGGGGGAATCGTTTGACATTCTTGCCCTGATGAAGGGGAAATACAGCCCGGTATTTCAATTCTGGACCTTCTGGGCATTTTTTCTGGCTTTTGCGATCAAGGTCCCGATGTTCCCTTTTCATACCTGGCTGCCAGATGCCCACGTTGAAGCGCCGACCGCCGGGAGCGTGATTCTGGCCTCCGTCCTCCTCAAGATGGGGACCTACGGGTTTTTAAGGTTCTGCCTTCCGCTGGCCCCTTCGGCCTCCCATGCTTACACCGGGGCTGTTTTAATCTTTTCGGTTTTCGCGATCCTTTATGGCGCGTTCATGGCGATGGCGCAGTCCGATATGAAAAAGCTGATCGCCTATTCGAGCGTCAGCCACATGGGTTTTGTCACTCTCGGAATCTTTGCTTTTAATATTCAGGGGATCGAGGGGGCCATCCTCCAGATGATCAACCATGGGATTACCACGGGAGCCCTCTTTCTCTGCGTCGGCATTGTTTACGACCGGACCCACTCCCGGCTTATTTCAGATTATGGCGGAATCGCGAAAAACATGCCGGTGTATGCCGCGCTGTTAACGATCTTTTCCCTCTCTTCTCTCGGTTTGCCTGGAACAAATTCCTTTATCGGAGAATTTTTAGTCCTTGTCGGCGCATTTTTGGCCAATAAAGTCATCGCGGTCTTTGCCACCTTCGGGATTATCTGGGCGGCGGTTTATATGCTCTGGATGCTCCAGAGGGTGATCTTCGGGAAGATCGTCAAAGAGTCGAATGCCAAACTTCCCGATGTCAGTTTCCGGGAGCTTGCCACCCTGGTTCCCCTGCTGATCCTGGTCTTTTATATCGGGTTTTACCCCAACCCGTTTTTAAACAGGATGCATGCGTCGGTCAACCATCTTTTAGAGCAGATGAATGCCCACTCGGCTTATGCCCTGACCTGGAAAGATCTGTTTCAATCCCTGTTTCATTTTTCGTGAGGAAATAAGTGACCACCATACCGATCAACCACTTTATGGCCGTTCTCCCTGAAATCATCATCTCCATCTATGCCTGCATGATTCTTGTCTTTGAACCCTTTTCGGCGAGAGAACAGCGGTATCAATTCGGTTACTTCAGCCTTTCCGGACTTCTCCTGGCCGGCCTGACCAGTTTTTTCGTCCTTAAACTGGGGAGCATTTACGCCTTCGGCGGAATGTTCATTCTCGACCCCTTCTCCACTTTTTTTAAATATCTGATTTATATCGGATCAGCGCTGACCATCCTCTTATCGATGAAATATCTCGACGAAGAAGATATCCACCTGGGAGAATATTATGCCTTTATCCTTCTGGCGACGGCGGGGATGATGATCATGGTCTCCGGGGGGGATTTAATCACGATCTATCTTGGCATCGAGGTTTTGTCGATCTCCCTTTAT